>NZ_JABMCU010000050.1:0-23631 GCF_013179605.1 Enterobacter sp. CM29
CGCGATGTTAAACAGCAGCTTGAAAGTCACGGCCGCCGCGCAGGGGATTTACATATATTCCAGGGCGTCAGCGTGATTGTTGGAAACGACGCCGATGACGTAGAAAACCAGTATCAAACCACGGCGGCACTGGTCTCCATTAATGATGCGCTGAATTACCTTGGACGTTATTTCGAGCATCACGACTTCAGCCAGTATTCTCTCGACGCGCCGTTCCCGGATATTGGCGATTTGGGCAAAAACAGCTTCCGCAGCACCACCGATGAAATCAAGCGTAACGCCCGTGAGCGCAACTTAACTCTGCGTCAGGTCGCGCTGGAAGCCGCATCGCCGCGCCCGCGTTTTTCCGGCACACCGGAGCAGGTGGCCGATGGTTTACAGGCCTGGTTCGAGGAGAAGGCGGCGGATGGCTTCATCATTCAGGGCGGTACGCCGGACACCTTCCCGCGCTTTGTCGACCAGGTGGTCCCCCTTTTACAGGCGCGCGGCCTGTTCCGCACCGACTATCCCGGCACCACGCTGCGCGAAAGTCTGGGCTTAGACGAGCCCAAAAATCAGTTCACACAACAATAAAAGAGAAAAACGCTATGCAGAAATCATCGCTTATTCTGGCGCTTGCGCTGGCCTTTACCCCTGTCGTCTGGGCAGAGAACGTCAATATTAACGGCACCGGCGTGAGCATTGAGGCCAATAAAACGCCGATCAATACCGCCAAAAACAGCGATGCGATCGCGCAACTGCCGAAAGACTATCGCTTTGCCGTGCCGGGGAAATTTACCGTGGCGGTGGCGGGACTGAATCAACCGCCGCTGACGGTCTTTTCCGACGACAACAAAACTCTGCTGGGAAGTGAGGTCGACATTGCGCGTCTGGTATCGGACAGTCTCGGACTGGAGCTGAACGTGGTGCCCACCTCCTGGGAGGACTGGCCGCTGGGGGTTGCCTCCGGGAAATACGACGCGGCTATCAGCAACATCACCGTCACTAAAGCGCGCAAAGAGAAGTTCGACTTCGCCACCTACCGCAAGGATTCACTTGGCTTCTATGTGAAATCCACCAGTCCGATCAACTCGCTTGTGAAGGCAGAGGATATCGCCGGGCTGCGCATCATCGTAGGTTCCGGCACCAACCAGGAAGCCATTCTGCTGGCATGGAACGAAGAGAACCTCAAAAAAGGGCTTAAACCCTTTACGCCGATATACACCAAAGACGACGCGGCCCAAACGCTGGCGCTTCAGTCCGGACGCGCGGACGCCTACTTTGGCCCGAACGTGATCGGTGCCTGGAAAGCGGCGCTTAACGGTAAAACCAAACTTGTCGGCAGCGTCGACGGCGGCTGGCCGAAGGCGGCGCATATCGCGGTGACGCTGAAAAAAGGCAGCGGCCTGGTCGAACCGGTACAAACCGCGCTGAACGGCGCAATCAAGAACGGAGATTACGACAAGGTGCTAAACCGCTGGGGGGAAGGCGTGGAGCGTATCTCCAGTTCCGAAGTTAACCCGGCGGGTCTGGGCGATTAAGGAGGCGCTATGCAGGAACAATTTCGTGACGTTTCGCCGGAAGATGCCGATCTTCAGCCCATTATCGCGGGGCTTTTCGGTGAGTACGCCGCTCGTTACGGCGACTACTTTTCAAAGGATGCGGAAGTCGAGCTGACAGAGTGGTACCTGGCGCCGCAGGGGCTGTTTATCGTCCTGGAGCGCGATGGCGAGATCATCGCCACCGGGGCGTACAAGCCCTTCGACGAACATACCGCAGAGATCAAACGTATCTGGACGAATAAAACGCTGCGCCAGCAGGGACTGGCCGCGCGCGTGGTACAGGAGCTGGAGCGCCGGGCGGTGCTGGCGGGTTACAGCCACATCTACCTGACTACGGGGTTTCGTCAGCCGGAGGCGGTGCGGCTCTATCTCAGTCAGGGGTATCAGCCGCAGTTCGATCTCAACCGCGACCCGGAAGAGTATAGCCAGCCGCCGTTCGACGGTCGGCTGCGTTTCACCAAGACGCTGATCCGCGAAGCGCTCAGCAAAACCGCATAAGGAGCGACGATGAGCAACGTTGAAACCATAAAAGTGGTCCCGGCACGTTATCCGCTGCGCGCTGCTGGCGCCGTGGTGGCGCTGTTTGTGCTGGCTGTCGTGATCCAGTCCGTGGCCTTTAATCCGCGCTGGGAGTGGGCGGTATTTGCCCGCTGGTTCTTTGACCCGGTGATCCTCGAAGGCGTCGGACAGACGCTGCTGCTGACGTTGATAAGTACCGTACTGAGCGTGGTGATTGGCGGCATGCTGGCGCTGGCGCGGCTCTCGTCATCATGGCTGTTGAACAGCCTGGCGTGGGGTTACATCTGGCTGTTCCGATCGCTGCCGCTGATCGTGGTACTGATTATCCTCTATAACTTCTCCTATCTCTACGACACGCTCTCTCTCGGCGTGCCTTTTACCGGCATTACCTGGGGCAGCTTTGAAACCATCAACGTTCTCGGGCAGTTTTCTACCGCCATCGTGGGGCTGACGCTGGTGCAGAGCGCCTATACGGCGGAGATCATTCGCGGGGGCTTCCTTGGGGTCGACCACGGTCAGTATGAGGCGGCCGCTGCGCTGGGTCTGCCGGCGTGGCGTCGCACCGTGCGCATAATTCTCCCCCAGGCGCTGCGCACCATCCTGCCGTCCGGGTTTAACGAAATCATCAGCCTCGCCAAAGGGACGGCGATGGTTTACGTGCTGGCGATGCCGGAACTGTTCTACACGATCCAGATGATCTACAACCGCACCCAGGAGGTGATCCCGCTGTTGATGGTGGGGGCCGTCTGGTATCTGGTGATCACCACCGTACTGTCTGCCATCCAGCATGTTATTGAGCGTGGACTCGCCCGCAGCGAGCGCCGCTCCGCCGTAAACCAGAGCCGGGCGACCAGCCGCGCGCGTTCCGTCACCACTTCGTCAGCACAGGAGCCCGTTCATGCAAGCCTCTCCTGAAGGACACATTTCCATAACCGGCGTCAGTAAGTTTTTTGGCCGACATAAAGCGCTCGATAACGTCACGCTTGAGATCCCACCGGGCTCCGTGACGGTGATCCTCGGACCCTCTGGATCGGGAAAATCGACGCTGCTGCGCACTATTAACCATCTGGACCGCGTAGACGAAGGCTTTATCCAGATTGACGGGGATTACATCGGCTATCGCCGTCAGGGTGACAAACTCTACGAGCTCAAAGAGAAAGAGATCCTCAAACAGCGCGTCAACGTTGGGTACGTGTTTCAGTACTTCAATCTTTTTCCGCATCTCACGGTGCTGGAAAACCTGATTGAAGCACCCATCGCGCATAAAAAGTTCAGTAAAAAAGAGGCTGTTGAAAACGCCTACAGCCTTCTGGATGTGGTAGGTCTGCGCGATAAAGCCGATGCCTGGTCGCGTCACCTCTCCGGCGGCCAACTGCAGCGCATTGCCATTGCCCGCGCGCTGGCGCTGCGCCCGCGCGTGATGCTGTTTGATGAGCCAACTTCGGCGCTGGATCCGGAACTGGTTGGCGAAGTGCTGGACGTGATTAAAAAGCTCGCCCGCTCCGGCACTACGCTGGTGGTGGTCACCCATGAGATCGGCTTTGCACGGGAAGTGGCGGACCAGGTGGTATTTATGGTCGACGGTAAAATTGTGGAGCAGGGCAGCAGCGACGACGTGTTAAACCGACCGTCGCATCCGCGAACGCGCCAGTTCCTCTCAAAAGTGCTGTAAGGAGCGCAGATGAAATATGGACTCCTGGCGGGGCTGGTCTTCACGACGGCGAGCCACGCCAGCATTGATTTAAAGGCCAACGAACAGCCGCTGCCGGTGACGGTTGATCAACAGGCAGTGGCGAAAATCCCGGCGAACTATAAATTTGTTGAGCCGGGTACCCTCACGGTGGCGATTTCAGCCCTGAATTCTCCGCCGCTGGCGCTGCTGGCCAGTGATAACCGCACCCGTATTGGCAGCGACCCGGATATCGCCCGGTTACTGGCGGGCAGTCTGGGGCTGAAGCTGAAGCTGGTGCCAACGGCGTGGGAAGACTGGCCGCTGGGGATCACTTCCGGGCGCTATGACGTGGCGTTGGTGAATATCGCCGTCACCGAGCAACGTAAGGAGAAGTTCGATTTTGCAACCTATCGCGTCGATTCCCTGGCCTTCTCGGTGAAATCCACCAGCAACGTACAGTCGATCACCAGTGCGAAAGATCTGGCCGGTAAAAAGGTGATTGTCGGGTCAGGCACCAATCAGGAACGTATTCTGCTGGGCTGGAACGAAGAGAATAAAAAGGCCGGACGCGAGCCTGCGTTGCCGGTTTATCTGACCGACGACGCCTCAGGCAATCTCTATATTCAGTCCGGCAGGGCGGATGTCTTCTTTGGACCGCAGTCCGTTTCGGCCTACAAAGCCGCGTTAACCGGCAAAACCCGCGTCGTGGGATTAGGCCCGAAGAAAGCCTATGTCGCCACCACAACCAAAAAAGGCAATGGGCTGGTGTATGCGTTGCAGGCTGCGCTGGACGGTGCGATTAAGCGCGGGGATTATCAAAAGGTGCTGGCGCGCTGGGGGGAAGCGGGCGAAGCGGTGACGTCTTCAGACGTTAATCCACCCGGGATAACCTACTAATGGTGCTCTATACCCTAAATAATTCGAGTTGCAGGAAGGCGGCAAGGGAACGAATCCCCGGGAGCGTACATAAGTACGTGACTGGGGTGAGTGAATGCAGCCAACGCACCTGCAACTTGAAGTATGACGGGTATACACTTAGGGTTTTCATCCCTGAGGAGGCAACATGATCAAACTCTATGGCGTACCCGGCTGGGGATCGGCAATCAGTGAGGTGATGCTGACTCTGGCAGACATCCCGTATCAGTTCGTCAACGTGGATGGGTTTGACCAGCCCGGCCCGCAGCGCGAATTGCTGTTGAAACTGAACCCGCTGTGCCAGGTGCCGACGCTGGAGCTGGAAAATGGGGCGATCGTGACGGAAACCGCGGCGATCGCCCTGATGGTGCTCGACAGACGACCCGACCTCGCGCCGCCCGTTGGGCAGGCCGAGCGCCAGCAGTTTCAGCGCCTGCTCATCTGGTTTGTGGCGAACGTCTATCCCACCTTTACGTATGCAGATTACCCGGAACGCTGGGTGCCTGATGCCCCGGAACAGCTGAAGAAAAACTGTATTGAGTACCGGAAATCCCTCTATCTGTGGTTTGACAGCCAGCTCAGCGCCTCGCCTTATGCCTTTGGCCAACAGCTTACGCTGCTTGACGTCTATATTGCCGTCGTGCGTACCTGGGGGCCAGGTCATGAGTGGTTTACCACCAACGCACCTAATATCACCGCCATCGCGGATGCCGTCTGCGCGTTGCCAGAACTGCACAAGGTGCTAAAAGCTAACGACATAATCTGATAACGTGGAACGCTAACCTATAAAAGGAGCCCTGCCCATGCCTCACGTTGATATCAAATGTTTTCCACGCGATCTGACTGACGAACAAAAAACGGCCCTGGCGGCGGATATCGCCGAAACAATAGTCCGTCATCTGAACAGCAAAGATCGCTCAATCTCCGTGGCGCTTCACGAAGTACAGGAAGCTGACTGGAAGGCGCAGGTCTGGGATACCGAGATTGGACCTAAACTGGATGAACTGATTAAGAAGCCCGGCTATTCGATGTAACTCGCCTGCCGGGTGGTGCAGTATCACCCGGCGATCCCCGCCTTTCATTCCTTTCGCAAAAATCGATAATAAACAGCACAACGTTTCCGCTACAATTCACTCCTCCAAACAATATTCGTTAAATCAGCAGGTAAGCACTACAACTGCACCAGATTAAGTACAGATAGTAAAAGGATAATTTTTTCATGACAAAATTACCTCGGTTTTCACTCGCCTTTATGCATCCTCGTTACTGGCTCAGTTGGGCAGGCATTGCTGCGCTCTGGGGTACGGTTCAGCTCCCATATCCGCTTCTGTTAAAAGCAGGGCACGGACTCGGGCGTCTGGCCATGCGTCTGCTTCCACGCCGCGTGGAAATCGCCAGACGTAACCTTGAGCTTTGCTTTCCGGAGATGAAAGAGGGTGAGCGCGAGCGTTTGCTTGAGCGTAATTTTGAATCGGTTGGAATGGGCGTCATCGAAACGGGCATCGCGTGGTTCTGGCCTGACTGGCGCGTGCGCAAACACTTCAGCGTGACCGGCTACGAACATATGGAACAGGCAAGGGCGCAAGGAAGGGGCGTGGTGCTCATTGGCATGCATTTTCTCACGCTGGAATTAGGCGCACGCATCTTTGGCATGCTCAACGCGGGTATTGGCGTCTATCGTCCCAACAACAATGCGTTGCTCGACTGGCTACAGACGCGCGGTCGTCTGCGTTCCAATAAAACCATGCTCGACCGTTACGATTTGAAGGGCATGATCCGCGCGCTTAAGCAAAACGAGATCCTGTGGTATGCCCCGGATCACGACTATGGAAAAACGAATAGCGTGTTTGTGCCGTTTTTTGCCGTCCCGGACGCCGCGACAACTGCCGGGAGCTATATGCTGGTGAAAAGTGCCAGACCGGCCGTGATCCCGTTTGTACCACGCAGAAAAGCAGACGGCACAGGGTATGAGCTGATTATCCTGGACGATATTAGCGATACCTTGCAGGGAGGCGATAAAGTGGCCGTGGCTACGCAGATGAACAGGGCGATTGAGCGTGCGGTGATGATGGCACCCGAGCAATATATGTGGCTGCATCGTCGCTTCAAAACGCGTCCTGAAGGGCAACCGGACCGGTATGCGCGAAAAAAACAGGTCCAGTCCTCAGTCAGAACTTTCGCTGCCAGCGATATGTCGGATCGGTCGAGTATCCAGCAGTAACACAGGGGGCGGATGCCGTTGCGCTCCGCCCTTTATAAAATCTGCGCCGCTGGATAGAATTACCGCATCCACCTTGTCGGGATGCAAAATATGACCGGAAGAGTCGACTATCACCTTGAAAAATATCTCCTCACCGAAGTCGCCGAGCCAGAACGTCTGACCCGCCAGTGGGCAGAAGTGATGCGCGAGTGTCGCGAGCAAAAATCCGGTGCGGAAGAGCGTTTGCGTCTCGCGCTGCTGAATGTGGATTATGTGACCAGCTTTGAGCTTCCCTTCCGGTTACTCCTCACCCGCGCCCCGCAGTTGATTGATGGGATCAGAAATGAGTTCCAGCTCAGTCAAAAAAATGTCCTGTTCAACGGCAAGCGGTTTGGCTGCGTTTACAGCCTTAAACAGGACCTGGAAAGTGTTCCTGACGAATTTACCTATCACCTGAAAACGCGGATCCAGCGAAGCGACAGCACTGGCGGAAGTGAAGTACCTTACCGGCAAATTGCACAGCAGGTGAAAGCGCCCAGGGAACGACTCAAACTGGCACTCGAAAATGGACTATCTGTAACGGCGCTCGACGGGCTTTTCTGGTTTGGCATTCAGCGTATCGCGGCCGATGTGCAGAGGCTAAGAAAAACGGGCACGAGGATTGTGACGTCAGAGACTGAGGTGTTTGATACGCTAACGATGACAACCCGGCGGATCCCCGTCTACAGCCTGACGCAGCCGGAATGAGCCTCGGTCGCTGAATCGTCGAGCGTCTCAGAGAAAACAAAAAAAGACGGTAAGCTCTTTCTCAGATATACCGTGCTTCAGCAACGCTTTCATTGACATTATGCCCCTTAGAAAGAGGGGCGTTTCACGCGATGGCATTGCTACTCAGCAAATGCCCGCAATGCCTTGCCATCAAGACGATAGCGTACCCATTCGGACTGCGGTACCGCGCCGATGCTCAGATAAAAATCAATTGCAGACTGGTTCCAGTCAAGCACGCTCCATTCCAGCCGGCCGCAGTGACGTTCCACTGCGCATTGCGCGATATTTTTAAGCAGTGCTTTTCCCGCACCCTTGCTGCGGTATTCCGGGGAGACATACAAATCTTCCATATAGATGCCGTTGCGGCCAAGCCAGGTGGAATAGCTGGTGAAAAAAACGGCATACCCCACAGCATGGCCTGCATATTCGGCAACCAGCGCTTCGGTTTTACTGTCTGCACCAAACAGCGTTTTACGGATTTCGTCCGGCGTGGTGACCACTTCTTCTGGCGCTTTTTCATAGACTGCGAGTTCGTAAATCATATCGTATATTGCCGCTGCATCTTCAGGTCGCGCCTGACGAATCGTAATGCTCATTCCTTTCCCTTTATCTTTGTTTGTAGTTGATGGGGATAAGCATAAAGGCTAATGTCAGAAGAATTAAGTGCAATGAAATCAATAAATGATGAATATTATGCATCCAGCCTTAAGGCGCCTTGATTTAAACCTTCTGCCGGTTTTTGACGCGATTTATCGCCACAGTTCCGTTCGACTTGCGGCAGATGAGCTGGCGATGAGCACCTCGGCGCTCAGCCATGCCCTGTCACGGCTGCGTGTTTCGCTCAACGACCCGCTGTTCTACCGGGAAGGACATCGAATGTGTCCCAGCGTCTATGCCACCCAGCTTGCGCCAGTTATTGCATCGGCCCTGAAATATCTCGACCAGGAGCTGTCGCCGCAGCCGGAATTTGATCCTGCTGTCAGTACAGCGTGTTTGCAGATCGCGATAACGGACTTTACCGCGTTCTGCATATTCCCTGCGCTCATGAATACGCTTCAACATGCGGCGCCTGGCTTGCGTCTGGAATTACGATATTTGCCGCACAGCCCGGCGTTGACGGAATTACTGGCAGGAGAGGTGGATCTGGCCCTGGGATTCAGCACCATTGAGGATCGCCGGTACCCGGAGCTGGAAGAGATCAGCTGGTTCGAAGATGAATATGTGGTGATTAGCAATGCGAGCCGGAGCGCGCTCACGCTGGAGGATTATCTCGCCGCCCGGCATCTTGTGGTTACGCCGTGGAATGAGAAGCAGGGGGTGCTGGATTTGCAGCTGGAACGCATGGGTTATACCCGACACATTGCGATCAAAACCCCGTCTATGCTCAGCGCCCCGTTTGTTATTGCAGAAAGCGATCTGCTGATGGCGTTACCTCGATTCGCCGCTGAAAAGCTGCTGCCAGCTACCCGTATTAAAATTTTTGATTTACCGTTCCACATCAGTCCGTTTGAAGTAAAAATTTATTCGCACAAGCGCAGCGGGAAACGAGGCGTCACGAACTGGCTCAAAGCTACGCTGCGCGCGCTGGCCGAAGGGCAACATTCAGAGCGCTTATGATTTCGACTGTAACAGGATCGCCATCAGCCCCGGAAAGCGGGCGTCCAGATCTTCTCTTCTCAGTGAAATCATATTCTCGCGCCCCTGCGGGCGCTGCCAGATCACGCCGCTGTCGCGCAGTACACGCCAGTGGTGAGTCATGGTTGATTTCACCACCTCGTCCGGGCGCAGCGCGTTGCAGCTCAGCTCACTGCCGTCGGCCAGCCGTCGAATAATCGCCAGCCGCAGCGGATTGCCGAGGGCGAACAGCACATTTTCCAGCAGTATTTGTTCTGGTTCCGGGTGGTTTGGGATCATCGTTTTCCTGCGTCTCGCGTGAGATTGAGCTATATCAACAATAGGTCAACCGTTAAAAAATAGTTCGATAATACTCGTACAATAGGACTATTATAACAAACGAACAAACACGCGACTATCCTGGTCGTCACAAACCCGTCATGAAGACGTAAGGAAATATCATGCCCCGACCCATTCCACTCGAACGTTATCGCAACATCGGTATCTCCGCGCATATCGATGCGGGCAAAACAACCACCACTGAGCGCATCCTGTTTTACACCGGGATGAGCCACAAGCTGGGTGAAGTACACGATGGCGCGGCAACCACCGACTGGATGGCGCAGGAGCAGGAGCGCGGGATCACCATTACGTCGGCGGCGGTGAGCTGTTTTTGGCCCGGCATGGACAGAGGCTTTGAACCGCACCGCATCAATATTATCGACACCCCCGGGCATGTGGATTTCACCATTGAGGTGGAACGTTCCATGCGTGTGCTCGACGGCGCGGTGATGGTTTATGACTCCGTCGGCGGCGTGCAGCCGCAGTCGGAAACCGTCTGGCGTCAGGCGAATAAATATCACGTCCCGCGTCTGGCATTCGTCAACAAAATGGACCGCCCGGGTGCGGATTTCTTCCGCGTGTTGCGGATGATGCAGGAGCGGCTGAAAGCTAATCCGGTCCCGATTGTGATCCCCGTGGGCGCAGAGGAACACTTCACCGGCGTGGTTGATCTCATCAAGATGCGCACCATTCTTTGGGATGATGCGACCCAGGGCATGGCGTTCACCTACGCGCCGGTGCCCGACGATCTGCTGAGCACCGCGCAGACGTGGCGAGAAAAAATGGTCTCGTCTGCGGCAGAAGCCAGCGATGAGCTTATGGATAAGTACCTTGAGACGGGTGAACTGGATGAAGCGGAAATCATCAAAGGGTTACGGATCCGGACGATCTCCGGTGAAATACAGCCCATGCTGTGCGGCAGCGCTTTCAAGAACAAGGGTGTGCAGCGCATGCTCGACGCGGTGATTGAATTGATGCCGTCTCCACTGGACGTGCCCGCTATTGATGGGGTAGACGAAGACGGACAGCACGCTGAGCGCCACCCAAGCGATGATGAACCATTCTCTGCGCTGGCCTTCAAGCTGATGAGCGATCCGTACGTCGGACAGTTGACCTTTATTCGCGTCTATTCCGGCATACTGCGCAAAGGCGACGCGGTTTATAACCCGGTGAAGGGCAAAAAAGAGCGAATCGGGCGCATCGTGCTGATGCATGCCAACGACCGCCATGAGGTGGACGAGTTGCGCACAGGGGATATCGCAGCCTGTGTCGGGCTGAAAGACGTCACCACCGGTGACACGCTGACCGACCCGAATGCGGTGATCACCCTTGAACGGATGGAGTTCCCGGACCCGGTTATTTCGCTGGCGATTGAGCCGAAAACCAAGGCCGATCAGGAGAAAATGGGGATCGCCCTACAGCGCCTGGCGGCGGAGGATCCGTCTTTCCGTCTGCACACGGACGAAGAGTCCGGTCAGACCATTATCTCCGGGATGGGCGAACTGCATCTCGAAATCATCGTTGACCGCATGAAGCGTGAGTTTGGCGTTGAGGCAAACATTGGTCGTCCGCAGGTCACCTACCGTGAAACCCTGCGTAAAGCGGTGAAGGATATTGAAGGTAAATTTGTCCGACAGTCCGGCGGGAAAGGGCAGTACGGTCATGTGGTCCTGAGTCTGGAGCCGTTAGCAGCCGGAAGTGGTTTTGTGTTTGAAGATGCCACCAAAGGCGGGGTAGTGCCGCGGGAGTACATCCCGTCGGTGGAAAAAGGCTTGCGAGAAGCCATGAATACGGGTGTGCTGGCGGGCTATCCGGTTGTCGATGTGAAAGCGACCCTGACGTTTGGTTCCTACCATGACGTTGACTCCTCGGAGATGGCCTTCCGCATGGCGGCGATCCTCGGCTTCAAAGAGGGCGCGCGGCGGGCGGATCCGGTTATTCTTGAGCCGGTGATGCACGTTGAGGTGGAAACGCCGGAAGAGTATGCCGGGAACATTATGGGCGATCTCTCCTCCCGCCGCGGCATGGTGCAGGGGATGGCAGAGCAGTACGGCAGCCAGATTATTCGCGCTGACGTCCCGCTGGCTGAAATGTTTGGCTACGCCACCACGCTGCGCTCGATGTCCCAGGGGCGCGCGACGTATACGATGGAGTTCCATCATTTTGCGGAAGCTCCGCGGAATGTGGCGGATGAGATTATTGCGAAGCGCGTGAAGAGTTAATTAATTGCACATGGTAGTCATTTGGCTACCATGTGCCTTTATTATTACGACAGGGAGTTTATGCCTGTTACTTAATTAGCGTCGCCGATCGCACTTTCCATTTTCCTTGCTCTTCAACGAGACAATCTGCAATAACATGATCTTGCTTCTTACCAAATGCGACATAGACGTTTGTGCAAACGGCGTCAAAATCAGAATGTAAGACGGTTATCTGATTCCAGTCATCATCCCAGTCCTGCGCTTTGATAAACATATCCGCATCGGGCATATCTTTGTCGTTACTGTCGCCAGAGTACATTTCTTTAATTGCTGCAATGGTCCCTGAGGCTACGTACTCGTTCATAATGTCTGGATTGAGTACGGGCGGTTTGTTCTGATCTAACTGCGCTATATACCATTGATTGAATTTAAGCGCCGCCTGACCCGGTGCATAAATGTTTTCTGCGGCCGCGAGCGGAGAAAGGGCGAACAGTAAAAAGTAGAGTGGTTTCATTAATCATGCCT
Organism: Enterobacter sp. CM29; assembly: GCF_013179605.1. Lineage (NCBI taxonomy): Bacteria > Pseudomonadati > Pseudomonadota > Gammaproteobacteria > Enterobacterales > Enterobacteriaceae > Enterobacter > Enterobacter sp. CM29. The sequence goes on from NZ_JABMCU010000050.1 coordinate 12,298, forward strand.
GAACAGTTCGTAATGAGGTTGTATGTTGCGGTAAGCCTGCATTGACTAATGTGCGCCCCATATCTTTTGCCAGACGCGTGTTGGGGATTTTTAATCGACCACTCGCTCTGATCGCTTCTGTTACGTAACGAGCACAATAACCCGTGCTGCTGGGTTGCGCGTGTGATTTCGCATATGATATTGCGCCATCTTTGTTCCATGACATGGATATTTCCTTTACGAAAGATTGTTTATGCAACAGCTTCTGAAATATCCTCCGTTTAACATCGTTATGATAAACATAAAATGCCATAGAAATTTTATATAATTCAGATGGGTATAATTAAAAAATCAATCAAGCGCCTTCACCATCTTCCCACTCGTCACAAACGTCCCGGCCCCCAGATGATGCAGCGTATTCAGCTTATCCCCGTCAAACTGCCAGCGTCCGGAGACAAATGCGCGTTCATCTGCCGCGGCGGAAACCACTTCGCCAAACAGGGTGTCATATTTCTCGGCCGCAGAAGTGACAGGTAATAACCGACACTCCATCCACGCCAGACATTTCTCTTCTATAACCGGCAGACCAAGCTCAGGGCCATGAATAACAGGGATCCCGTAGCAGTTAAATTTATCCTCGTCGCGCCCGCTGACGCTGCCGACCGCCCAGGTCCAGTTGGCTGCCGCCACGCCGGGGATCACAATGCCGAATTTCCCGCTGCGTTCGATCAACTCCCGTGACCACGCGCTTTTGTCTACCACGATCGCGATACGCGGGGGTTCAAATTCCACCGGCATAGACCATGCGGCGGCCATGACGTTGCGACGATCGATGGTCTCATCCCGACTGGTGATGAGCACGGTTGGACCGTGATTCAGAAGACGGCTGGCATGACGTAATTCAACAGGACGAAAGTGGCTCATAGGATCTCCTCATGTACACGATGAGTATGCCGAAAAAGCACTTTTGCGCATATGCATAAGGGAAAATAGTTTATAAACAGGGGATATCACATCATGGAGCAAATCATGTCCCCATTTCTGAGTGCTTATTTTGCCCGCACGGGCTGGCAGCAGCCCGTACAGGTTAATATCGATACCCTGCGGGGGCTCCATTTACACCATAACTGCGCGATCCCTTTTGAAAATATTGACGTCGTTTTGCCGCGGGAAATTCATCTGGACGACGGGTGTCTGGTGGATAAACTGGTCACCGCGCGTCGGGGGGGATATTGCTTCGAGCAAAATGGCCTGTTTGAGCGGGTGTTGCGCGAAGTTGGGTTTACGGTACGCAGCGTGCTGGGGCGGGTTGTACTGGCGAATCCGTCGCAGATGCCGCCGCGCACGCACCGGTTGCTCCTGGTTGAGCTGAACGGCGAGCGCTGGATCGCCGATGTGGGATTTGGCGGACAAACGCTGACGGCGCCGATTCGTTTGATCGCCAACGAGGAGCAGAAAACCCCGCACGGGAGTTATCGTTTGCTGAGCGAGGGTAATGACTGGGTACTGCAATTCCGCCATCACGAGCACTGGCAGTCGATGTACCAATTTGACCTGGGGACGCAGTACTTCAACGATTACGTGATGGGTAACTTCTGGTCGGCGCACTGGCCTCAGTCCCATTTTCGTCATCACCTGCTGATGTGTCGCCACCTGCCGGACGGGGGCAAGCTGACGCTGACCAACTTTAATTTTACCCACTGGCAGAACGGTCATGTGGAGGAGCAGATCCATTTGCCGGATGCGGAGGCGCTATATAAGCTGATGCAGGAGCGGTTTGGCCTGGGCGTTGATGACCCGAAGCACGGCTTTACGCTGGCAGAGCTGACGGCCGTGATGGCGGGGTTTGATACGCATCCGCAGGCGGGGAAATAGCCCGGTGGCGGCTACGCCTTACCGGGCCTACGGGCGTGTGAACGTAGGTCGGGTAAGGCGTAGCCGCCACCCGACAAATCAACGGCGCGATCTCACCACCTGATACCGACGCGTGAAGTACTCAAACGGCGCGCTCCATACATGCACCAGGCGGGTGAACGGGAAGATAAGGAAGATCGTCATCCCCAGCACCAGATGCACGCGGAAGATCGGCGCGACGCCGCTCAGCATTTCCGACGAGCCGCCCTTAAACGTGACGATCCCCTGCGCCCAGCCGACCAGCTTCATCATCTCGCTTCCGTCAGGGTACTGAGCGGAGAAAGGAATGGTCGACAGCCCAAGGATGCACTGAAGCAGCAGGATACTCATGATGATAATATCCGGCGTGGTGGACGTGGCGCGCACCCGCTGGTTGAACAGGCGTCGGATCAAAAGCATCGACCCACCGATCAGCGTCAGCACCCCGCAAATACCTCCCGCAATCATGGCTAACTGCTGTTTAACCGCGACGGGTAAAAACCAGGCGTACATCCAGTGCGGGGTTAACATGCCGAACAGGTGCCCGAAGAAGATCCCCAGAATCCCAATATGAAACAGGTTCGAAGCCCAGTTCATCCCGCGCTTGCTGAGCATCTGGCTTGATGACGCCCGCCAGGTGTACTGCCCATAGTCGTAGCGCAACCAACTGCCGAGGAAGAAGACGGTGGCGCAGATGTACGGATAAATGTCATAGAAAAACACGTTCAGGTAATGAGTCATTTTGGGCCTCCGGCGCTGACGTCCACGTACTGCGGCGCGACGTCCTGGCTAAAGCGTCGTTGATATTGCTGCATCGGCGAACTGTCGCACGATGTGGCGTTGTCTTCGATAAACTTGACCTGTTCCTCTTCCCACACGGCGTCCAGCGCCTGACGGGTATCATCCCGTTTTTCACCGGATACCTGTTTCGCCACGCTGTCGCTGGAAAGCCGTGTTTCCGCCAGCGACAGCAGGGCGTCAAACAGCTGGTAATGCGCTACCTCGCGCTGTTTCAGGCGGCCTCCAATCAGCGCCAGTATAGGCGCGACGTTTTGCAGCCCTTCACGCGCCTCGTCGTCGCTTACGATACTGAGATATTCCAGATAGAGCGGCAGATAGTCCGGCAGCTCGCGGCAATCCAGCTCCAGCCCGGCTTTCTCATACTGGCTCATCAGGTCGACCATCGCCTGACCGCGATCGCGGGACTCGGCGTGAACGTGCTCGAACAGCAGTAGTGAAGTCGCGCGCCCCCGCTCGAAAACTTCACACCATTCGGCCTGCTTATCCAGCAGCGGGGCGCTCAGGTGCTGCTGCGCAAACGGCAGTAGCATGGGCGCATCCTGTTCCACCAGGGAAAGCGCTTCTTCACGGTTATCCCAAAGCAGCTCATCGGGATACTCAATCAGTAGCGCGATGATTTTAAGGATCTGCATTATTCTCCCTCCCCGTGATCGCGCACCTCGGTAATGTTGATCGCGTCGATGCGGCTGCTGTTGAAGAGGTTGAACCTGGTGTCGGAGCCGTGACAGCCGTCACCGAAGGTGAAGCCGCAGCCGTTTTTCTCCGGGAAGGCGTCGCGCGCCATTTCGCGGTGGCTGGTCGGGATCACGAAGCGGTCTTCGTAGTTAGCGATGGCCAGATAGCGGTACATCTCCTCAACCTGCGCTTCGGTCAGGCCCACTTCCTCAATGGCGCGGGTATCGGTCACGCCTTCCACGGTCTGGGAGCGTTTGTAGTGGCGCATCGCCATCATGCGCTTCAGAGCGCGCAGCACCGGGCCGGTATCGCCCGCGCTGAGCATATTTGCCAGGTATTGCACCGGGATGCGCAGGCTTTCGACCGCAGGCAGTACACCGTCGCTCTGCGGCAGACCACCCGCGTCCGCGTAGGACTGAATCGGTGACAGCGGCGGCACATACCAGACCATCGGCAGGGTGCGGTATTCCGGATGCAGCGGCAGGGCGAGCTTCCAGTCCATCGCCATTTTGTAAACCGGGGAACGCTGCGCTGCGTCGATGACGTTCTGCGGGATGCCCTGCTTCAGGGCTTCTTCAATCACCGCCGGATCGTTCGGGTTAAGGAACACGTCGCACTGGCGCTCATACAGATCGGTTTCATGCTCGGTGCTGGCCGCCTCTTCAATACGGTCCGCGTCATACAACAGCACGCCAAGGTAGCGGATGCGTCCAACGCAGGTTTCTGAGCAGACGGTCGGCTGGCCGGACTCGATGCGCGGATAGCAGAAGATGCACTTCTCTGACTTGCCGCTTTTCCAGTTGAAGTAGATTTTCTTGTACGGACAGCCGCTGATACACAGACGCCAGCCGCGGCATTTGTCCTGGTCGATCAGCACAATGCCGTCCTCTTCGCGTTTGTAAATCGCACCGCTCGGGCAGGTGGCGACGCAGCTCGGGTTGAGGCAATGCTCGCACAGGCGCGGCAGGTACATCATGAAGGTGTTTTCGAACTGGCCGTACATCTCTTTCTGGATCTTCTGAAAGTTTCGATCGCGGGCGCGTTTTTCGAACTCGCCGCCCAGCAGCTCCTCCCAGTTTGGTCCCCAGACGATCTTATCCATCCGCTTACCGTCAATCAGCGAGCGGGGGCGGGCGGTAGGGAGGTGATCCCCCTCCGGGGCGCGGTGCAGATCCTGGTAATCGAAGGTGAAAGGTTCATAGTAATCGTCAATCTGCGGCAACACGGGGTTGGCGAAAATTTTCGACAGGACGCCCATTTTTCCGCCGAGGCGCGGGGTCAGCTTGCCGTGAATACTGCGGATCCATCCGCCTTGCCACTCATCCTGATCTTCCCAGTTTTTCGGATAGCCGATACCCGGTTTGGTTTCGACGTTATTAAACCACGCATACTCCATCCCTTCGCGCCCGGTCCAGACGTTCTTACAGGTGACCGAGCAGGTGTGGCAGCCAATGCATTTATCGAGATTCAGTACCATGCCAACCTGTGAGCGTATTTTCATTTTTTCGCCTCCTGAACCTGATCCCGACCTTCGCCGTCCAGCCAGTTAATGTTTTTCATTTTGCGGATCATAATGAACTCGTCGCGATTCGAGCCGACGGTGCCGTAATAGTTAAAGCTGTACGCCAGCTGCGCGTAGCCGCCAATCATGTGGGTCGGTTTCGGACAGACGCGGGTGACCGAGTTGTGGATCCCGCCGCGCCGTCCGGTCACTTCTGACCCCGGAATGTTCAGAATGCGCTCCTGAGCGTGGTACATCATGGTCATGCCCGGCGGCACGCGCTGGCTGACCACCGCGCGGGCGGTGAGGGCGCCGTTGGCGTTGAAGGCTTCGATCCAGTCGTTGTCCTCAATCCCCAGCTCGCGCGCGTCGGTTTCGCTGATCCAGACGATTGGCCCCCCGCGTGACAGGGTCTGCATCAGCAGGTTTTCGCTGTAGGTGGAGTGAATGCCCCATTTCTGGTGCGGCGTCAGGAAGTTAAGCGCTTTTTCCGGGAAGCCGTTCGGCGGGATCTCGCGCATGTGGGTGACGCTGCGGGTATCAATCGGTGGACGATAGGCCACCAGACTTTCACCGAAGGCGCGCATCCAGGTGTGATCCTGATACAGCTGCTGGCGGCCGGAAATCGTGCGCCACGGGATCAGCTCGTGAACGTTGGTATAGCCTGCGTTATACGACACGTGCTCGCTCTCAAGGCCGGACCACGTTGGGCTGGAGATAATTTTGCGCGGCTGCGCCTGAATATCGCGGAAGCGGATTTTCTCGTCTTCTTTGTTCAGCGCCAGATGGGTGTGATCGCGCCCGGTCAGTTCGCCGAGGGCTTCCCAGGCTTTGACCGCGACCTGACCGTTGGTTTCCGGCGCAAGAGCGAGGATCACCTCTGAAGCATCAATGGCGGTTTCAATGCGTGGTCGGCCTTTGGCCGGTCCGTCGAGCTTGACGTAATTGAGCTTGCCGAGGAAATCGACTTCGTTTTGCGTGTTCCACGATATGCCTTTTCCGCCGTTGCCGAGTTTGTCCAGCAGCGGACCGAGAGAAGTGAAGCGCTCGTAGGTTTCCGGATAGTTGCGCTCGACGACCGCAATGTTTGGCGCGGTTTTACCGGGGATGAGATCGCACTCGCCTTTGCGCCAGTCCAGAATATCAAAAGGCTGCGACAGTTCCCCCGGGGAGTCATGCTGTAGCGGCTGTAGCACCACGTCAGTTTCGGTGCCGAGATGCCCGACGCACACTTCAGAGAAGACTTTGGCGATGCCTTTGTAGATCTCCCAGTCGCTGCGGGACTCCCACGCCGGGTCAACGGCGGCAGAGAGCGGGTGAATAAACGGATGCATGTCCGAGGTATTCATATCGTCTTTTTCATACCAGGTGGCGGTCGGCAGGACGATATCGGAGAACAGGCAGGTGCTGGACATACGGAAATCGAGCGTCACCAGCAGATCCAGCTTGCCCTCAATGGCGGCGGTTTGCCATTCCACCTCTTCAGGTTTGACATCATCCGTTGAGCCTAAATCCTCGCCCTGAATTCCGCTCTCGGTGCCAAGCAGGTATTTGAGCATGTACTCATGGCCTTTTCCGGACGAGCCAAGCAGGTTAGAACGCCAGACAAACAGGTTGCGCGGGTGGTTCTTGCCGTTGTCCGGCTGTTCGCAGGCAAAGCGAATATCGCCCGATTTTAACGCCTGCACGGTGTAATCCTGCGGCGACATCCCGGCGGCGTCGGCGCGGGCTTTAACGTGCAGCGGGTTGAGGTTGAGCTGCGGCGCGGAAGGGAGCCAGCCCATGCGCTCGGCGCGGACGTTGAAATCAATCAGATGTCCGGTGAATTTCGACGCGTCTGCAAGAGGAGAAAGCAGCTCCTGTGCGGTGAGCTTCTCATAGCGCCACTGGCTGGCGTGGTTGTAGAAGTAAGAGGTGCTGTTCATCTGGCGCGGCGGACGGTTCCAGTCCAGCGCGAAGGCCAGCGGCAGCCAGCCGGTTTGTGGACGCAGTTTCTCCTGGCCGACATAGTGCGACCAGCCGCCGCCGCTCTGCCCGACGCAGCCGCAGAAGACCAGCATGTTGATCATCCCGCGGTAGTTCATGTCCATGTGGTACCAGTGGTTCACACCGGCCCCGAGGATGATCATCGAACGACCATGGGTCTTGTGCGCCGTGTCGGCAAATTCACGGGCGATTTTTTCTATCAGGTAAGCGGGTACGCCGGTAATTTGTTCGCCCCAGGCCGGGGTGTAGGCTTTGATCTCGGCGTAGTTTGCCGCCGCGTTATTGTCTTCCAGACCGCGATCGAGGCCGTAGTTTGCGAGCACCAGATCGTACACGCTGACCACGCGTCTCTGGCTGCCGTCGGCCAGCGTCAGGGTTTTACTCGGTACGCGGCGCGTCAGCACCGGCTCCTGCTTCACGCTGCGGAAATGCGGGTTCTCGTTGCCCCCGAAGTAAGGGAAGGCCACGTCTGCCACACTGTCGTGGGTGATGAGCAGGGAAAGCGTCAGCTCGGTCTCCTGTCCCGCGGCCAGCGACTCCAGGTTCCATTTGCCTTTTTCGCCCCAGCGGAAACCGATAGAGCCGTTCGGCGCCACCAGATTTCCGGCGACGTCAAAGGCGATGGTTTTCCACTCCGGATTATTGGTTTCACCCAGCCCGTCGGCCAGATCCGACGCGCGCAGCATGCGGCCCGGCACCACGCGACCGTCAGCCTGTTCATCCAGCAGGACCAGCATCGGCATGTCGGTGTAGCGGCGGCAATAGTTGAGGAAGTAATCGCTCGGGTTATCAAGGTGGAACTCTTTGAGGATCACATGCCCCATCGCCATGGCAAGGGCACTGTCAGTACCCTGTTTGGGGGCCAGCCACTGGTCGCTGAGCTTCGCCACCTCCGAGAAGTCCGGCGTAATGGCGACGGTCTTGGTGCCTTTGTAACGTACTTCGGTAAAGAAGTGGGCGTCCGGGGTACGCGTCTGCGGCACGTTCGAGCCCCAGGCAATGATATAGCTGGAGTTGTACCAGTCCGCCGATTCCGGCACGTCGGTCTGCTCGCCCCAGGTCATCGGCGATGCCGGAGGCAAATCGCAGTACCAGTCATAGAAGCTCAGGCAGGTGCCGCCGAGCAGGGAGAGATAGCGCGTACCGGCGGCATAAGAGACCATCGACATGGCCGGGATAGGGGAAAAACCGGCTACCCGATCCGGGCCGTAGTTTTTGATGGTCCAGACGTTGGCGGCAGCAATCAGCTGGTTAAGCTCTTTCCAGTTTGAGCGGATAAACCCGCCTTTACCGCGCGCCTTTCTGTAGCTTTGCGCTTTCTGTGGATCGTTCTGAATGGCATCCCAGGCCAGCACCGGATCGGTATGCTGCACCAGCGCCTCGCGCCAGAGCTCGATCAGCCTGCGGCGTACCAGCGGGTACTTGAGACGGTTGGCGCTGTAGAGATACCAGGAGTAGCTTGCGCCACGCGGGCAGCCGCGCGGTTCGTGGTTAGGCAGGTCAGGGCGGGTACGCGGGTAGTCGGTCTGCTGGGTTTCCCATGTCACCAGGCCATTTTTGACATAAATCTTCCAGCTACAGGAGCCGGTGCAGTTAACGCCGTGGGTGGATCGCACAATCTTGTCGAACTGCCAGCGCTGACGGTAGCTGTCCTCCCAGTCGCGGTTGGTGTGGTACACCTGGCCGTGCCCATCGGCGAAACTGTCGCCTTTTGTTTTGAAGTAACGGAAGCGGTCCAACAGTTTGCTCATGACATTTCTCCTGCTTCGATAACATAGCCGGAGGGTGAGGCATCACGCTCCGGCGAAGAGGTAGTTATTATTTTTGTGAGGATTTGCGGCCGTACACCAGCCAGGTGACGAGCACGCAGACGATGTAAAACACGAGGAAGACTTTCATGGCGCCCACCGGGGAACCGGTCATCGCCAGGGAGGTGCCAAAGGCTTTGGGAATAAAGAACCCGCCCACCGCACCGATGGCAGAGATAAAGCCCAGCGCCGCAGCCGTTTCGGTCACCGCTTCATGCTGTGCCTGTTCATCGCTCCCGCCCTGTTTTTTCACGCGGTCGAGGGTGATTTGGCGAAAGATAATCGCGATCATCTGGAAGGTCGAGCCGCTACCCAGGCCTGCGGTCAGAAACAGGCCCATAAAGACCAGATAGAAGGCGATAAAGCTGCCTGAACCAGACCCGGGGAGCGTCAGGAAAATCAGGGCGCTAAAGATGGCCATAAAGACGAAGTTGATCAGCGTCACCCTTACGCCGCCCAGTCTGTCCGAAATCATTCCGCCAGCCGAACGCGCCAGGGCGCCGATCAGTGGGCCAAAGAAGGCGAGGTGGAGGATATTAACGTCCGGAAACTGGGTTTTCGACAGCATGGCAAAGCCTGCCGAGAAACCGATAAACGAGCCGAAGGTTGCCAGATAAAGCAGGCTCAGCAGCCAGAGATGAAAGCGCTTAAGCACCGGAAGCTGGCTGGCAATGGACGCTTTCGAGCTGGCGATGTCATTCATGCCAAAAAACGCCGCAATGGTGGCCAGAATCAGCAGCGGCGCCCAGATCCACGCCGCGTTCGCCAGCCACATCGTCGAGCCATCCTCCTGCGGTACGCCGTGCACGCCGAGGAAGGTAAACATCGGCAGGAAAATCACCAGCGGCGCAACCAGCTGCATCACACTCACGCCCAGGTTACCCAGCCCGCCGTTAATGCCCAGTGCGCTGCCCTGTCTGGCTTTCGGGAAGAAGAAGCTGATGTTTCCCATACTGGAAGCGAAGTTGGCACCGGCAAAACCGCAAAGCAGCGCGATGATGATGAAGATCCAATAGGGCGTGGCGGTATTCTGGATGGCGATCCCAAGCCAGACACAGGGTACGACCAGGATAACGGTGCTTAACACGGTCCAGTAACGCCCGCCAAATATCGGCACCATAAAAGAGTAGGGGACACGCAATATCGCGCCGGAGAGAGAAGGTAATGCCGTTAGCATAAAAAGCTGATCGGTGCTGAAATTAAATCCGACCTTATTAAGATTTACCGCAATAGCGCTAAACAACATCCAGACGCAAAACGCCAGAAGCAAACATGCCACGGAAATCCACAGGTTTCTTCGTGCGATATGTTTCCCTTTATTCTCCCAAAATTGCGCGTTTTCCGGTTTCCAGTTACTCAACAGATGCTGATTACTCTTCTCGCTTTGATGTGACATATCACCCTCTTGCTTACCGAAGTGGAGAGAAAAAAGAAGGAAAAACAGAAAGATACCTGTCAGTGGCGTATGAAATTTATAGGATGTTATGGGATACATCTGAAAGGATAGATAAAAAAGCGAATCCCTGAGTTTGGAATGGGAATCAGGGTTCGCTTTATGTGTTACTAATTGTAACTCTTTGCGGAAATTAATACTCCGATGGGAGTATTAAAACAATTCGAGGGAGATAAGTTTATCCAGATGCTTATTAAATGCCGCGTCGTCCATTTCAGGCATATTTAAGACGTATATGCCATCCAGGCCACATACCAGACCAATTAAACGCCAGGCGATATTTTCCGGCTGATCAGCAAGCGTAAAGGCGTTGGCCTCCGCCCCGGCGCGGATAATTGCGACCGTTTCCTGGTGCCACATCTCCATGGTCAAAACGTAGGCGCCTTTGATATCGCTATCCCGGCTGGCGAGAATTTGCGCCTCCCGCCACAGTCGAATGTAGGGCTCAAACCCGCCGTCATCGCTGCCGAGCATGGCATGCAGGCGCTCGCGCCAGCCTGCGTTTTCGCCAACGATTTCAGCATCCAGCAAATTGCGGATCAGCCTGACAAACGCCAGCGATTTAAGCTCGCCCGCCGACGCAAAGTGGTGATGCACCTGCCCGGTGGCGACGCCCGCTTCGGTAGCGATTCGGCGCACGGTCATCGCAGCGAATCCTTCGGTCAGCGCCACGCGCATTGCGGCCTGTAGGATCTCTTCCCGCCGCTCGTCCTTGCTCAGATAACGCATAATTTCTCACTCTCAATGGCAACGAAACGAGTGTAACAAAGAGCTGGACAAGTGTTCAACTTTACGTAGGATCGCAATCTGGACATGTGTCCAGTTTTTAAATGAAAAGGAAATTTATGTTTCGTCAGTGGTTAGCGTTAGTGATTATCGTGCTGGTGTATATCCCGGTGGCGATTGACGCGACGGTGCTGCACGTGGCGGCGCCAACATTGAGCATGACGCTGGGTGCCAGCGGCAACGAATTGCTGTGGATTATTGATATTTACTCGCTGGTGATGGCGGGGATGGTGCTGCCGATGGGGGCGCTGGGCGATCGCATAGGTTTTAAGCGCCTGCTGATGATCGGCAGCGTGCTGTTTGGCCTGTCATCGTTAGCGGCGGCTTTTGCGCCGTCCGCGGGCTGGCTGATTGCCGCCCGCGCGTCGCTGGCGATTGGCGCGGCGATGATCATTCCGGCTACGCTTGCAGGGATCCGCACGCTGTTTATTGACGTGCGGCACCGTAACATC
>NZ_JABMCU010000051.1:0-23238 GCF_013179605.1 Enterobacter sp. CM29
GATGAGAGTGGATTTGAGATGAATTTTTCTGAAATGATATAGCGTGAGCACTATCGCCAGAAGCAGATATAAACCCATCGCAGCACGGGTACCCGTCAACAGTATGACGAAGTAAGAGATTAATATAGTGAAACCCGCGACAACATACAGCTTTACGTTCTGCTGAAGGTAAAGACTGTATACGAAAGCCAGTGACAGGACAGAATAAACATAGGCTGAAACGGTGGCACGGTTAATTGCCATCTCAACGCGAGTCATACCTTGCGAGGCCTGCCACAAGCCATATCCTGTGGCGAGCACAAACCCTAAGGCCGCTGCGTAGAAGAAAAATTTCCTGAAGTTGTCTTTATCAATGTAAAACTTAAAGCGGTCAATATAGAAAATCAGGATACTCGCTAAAATTAACTTTTTGCTGGCGCCTAGATAGTCGCTGTAAAGATTGAGTCCCTCGTTATGATACTCATAGATTAAGTACCAGCCGAGGTTAAGTAACCCAATCAGCAAAATGGGCAGCGCTATAGTAAAAGGTCGAAGAGTGATTTTTTTATATTCGAAAGCCAGGCCAATAATACTGACGTAAATAGCAATATAGAAAAACTCTCTTTGCTTCCCTGAACTGACTAATGCCAGCATCAAAGAGATGAGGCTCAAAGCAATCGTCAGTTGATATAGCCGTGGTTTTATTTTTTCCATAACGCCTCAATAACCCTTTTTTTGTAGCTAAAACGAACATCGGTGGACAGGAAAAAAGACAATGTGTACATGGCCTTTACGCGTTGTTTCACGAGTTGCAATTGTTGGTCTGTAAGACAGGACCGATGGTTGCTGTAAATATCAAACCAGTGGCAATTGACAAGATGCCTGTAGCTTGAAGGAAATGTTCTTTCCATCTGTAACGTGCATTCGACAAGCGTTGAAATTTTGCTGGCGTCCAGACTGCTCGACAAACTGTCGCGACGCTTGACGTAATAATAATGCCCCTGGCGTTGATAGACTATTTTGCTCGACTGCATCAACATTCCGGGGAAGACAGCGAAATCCTCATAACATAACATTGGAGGAATAGGGTTGCTTTCGTACAGGCTACGATGAATAAACTGGCCAATGAGATGCGCCTGAAAGTCTTTATGGCGTAAGAAACGAGCGACTGCTTCATGTTGTGACAATGGCACAGGATTGAATCCCTGCCAGTCTGAAGTCATTTTCCGGGGATCGCGAATCTCAAGCAAACGTGTCAGTAACATATCCGGACGTTGCGCTTTCAGAAAGGTAATTGCGTCCCTGAGGCTGCCCGGCTTTAAGCAATCGTCACTGTCGAGCATCGTAATATATTCACCGGATGCCAGTGCGACAGCACTGTTTCGTACCCGGCCGACGTTACGAAAGTTCACGGTGCGCGTTATGATCTGAGGAAATTTAGGTGACCACTCTTCAATTATTGCCTGCGTGGTATCCTCAGAACTGTCATTAAAAATAATAATTTCAGTGTCTTGAACGGTGGCTGCCAGCAGGCTTGAAAGCGTGGCATGCAGCGTAGCTTCAGCGTTATGAGCAGCAATAATGACGCTTAAAAAAGCCATAAAAATTAGTTTCCTTGAGCGTCGGTAGCGCTAGCCAGTGAGCGGGCTTTGGGTAATGTACGGATAAACTGCTGAAGATCGTGTAACGCGGAGTCAGTGACAGAGAATAGTGCTTCCCGTTCTTGCGGGAAGTAATAGCGCGTTTCAAACACATAAGAACAAATGTTGTCGTCATTCCCGATCAGCAACACATTGCCAAGCGGACGTTGTTCATAATGACAACACGGACCAAACAGCAGGACTACCGGAACGCCAACGGCGTCTGCGATATACACATTCCCCGAGTCAGACGCGATATAACAGTCCATCTTAGAAATGGCCCAGGGAAGCTCTTCCAGCGAAATTTTGCCAATAAGATTGATAAAATTAGGGATTTCACCGTAAAGGCGGGTGATATCGTCCATCCACGACTGTTCGTTTGGCGCGCCGAAGACATAAAACTCGCAGGGTAAATCAGCGAGTTGATCAACAATCCGCTTCCAGATAACCGGAGGAACGGTTTTGGCTTTATTGCCCGCCGCAATACTGATGCCGATGCGGATAACGTCAGGTTTATCAAGAGTGGCCGGCCAGGTCGTCGGTTTAAAGAGCGGCTTTGTGGCGTGCTTGGGAGAGTCTTGCCATGTGAGTGCGCGGTCGGCCAGTTTCAGGTAGTTCGACACCGAAAGCGTTTTTTTGCCATGCTCAACGGTACCGTCAGCCGCAAGATAGAAAATCCCGTGATACCACCTGCGCGTGTAAATGGTTAAAAATTGTTTGTTTTTAGCATTGCAGACGGCGGCAAAAAAGAGGTTCACGCTGTTGGGTTGTAGCAGGTAGACGTTGTCGTAGCGGTTCATGATCCTGCACGCGAAGCACAGTTTACGCCACAGGTTGCGCTTATGCTGCTCAATAAAATAGATCTGCTCGATAGTCTCATCATGCTTCGCCAGCGCACCAACGCTGCGACTGACCAACACATCGCTTTTTTGCAGATATGCCAGTAGAGGTGTCGCATTAATAAAGTCACCGATTTTGGCTGTCTGAATGACAAGGTTTTTGCCCGTGTCTTTTCGAAACAGCTTCCGGAGGAGTTTCACCGGAAAGAGTAAAATCAGCAGAAATACATAACTCATGGGTTAAATATCCCTGTTGGAAAGCCGATGGCTGCCCTGTAAAAATGAAAAAATAGCATCTGCGCTAATATCCTTCGTTTGTTGCGTAGGGCTGACCATCTGATGCTGGTTTTTACCGTAACCCCCGATCAACCCCGGATCGGTCGGGCCGAAAATCGTGATATTAGGACGATCCAGTGCGGCGGTTAAATGGCTTAACCCTGTATCCACAGAAACGACGGCGTTAGCGCCCGCCAGCTGTGCGGCAACTTGCGCCAGCGTGAGTTTGGGTAACACCTCAACGTGGGAAAAGCCTGCTGCCAGACGCTCCGCACGCTGCCGCTCATGTTCTGCACCCCACGGGAGTTTAATATGGATACCGCAAGGTTGCATTAGTTCAATCAGCCTTCTCCAGTGCGTTTCCGGCCAGTGCTTATCGTCGCGCGTTGTGGCATGCAGGAACACCAGATACGGTTCGGCATGCTCCTCCGTCTCGCGCAAAAAATGCTGTGCAATAGCGTAGTCACCCTGGGCTTCAGGTTTTGCATAGCCCAGGCTTTTCGCGAACAGCTCGCGGGTACGTTCCACGGCGTGCTGCTGCTTCGCAATATGGTGGCGACGATTATAGAACAGGCTCGCCAGCGGTTCGCGGGCGGTTTGCCAGTCCATGCCGTGCTTTACGCCGTGCGCCAGACGCGTGACCAGCGCGGCGCTTTTCACCAGGCCCTGAGCGTCAACGATCGCGTCGTAACGCCGGGCCTGCACCGCTTCGCGGAAGGCTTTACGTTCGGCTTTAATCGGTGCGGAGAACCATGCTTTGCGCCAGCGGCGAATGGCCACCGGGATCACGCGGTCAACCGCTTCGTGCCAGGTGGGGATCTGCGCGAAGCCTTCTTCCACCACCCAGTCAAAACGAATGCCGGGAATGGCCCGCATCGCGTCCGTCAGTGACGGCAGCGTATGCAGCACATCGCCCATCGAAGAGGTTTTAACGATCAATACCCGCATTCGTTATCCTTCTTCGCTCAACAGAAGTTCGTTGAGCTCTTCGAGAACGCGCTGCGGCGTAATGTCGATCAGGCTCTGATGGTAGCCTTCTGCGGCATCACCTTTACGTACCTTGTGGTAGCCGGTGATCAGGCGAATTACGCGCGCTTTGTGCGACAGCGGCGGCGTGAAGTCCGGGCTGCTCGGGCCATACAGCGCCACCAGCGGACGATCCAGCGCGGCGGCGACGTGCATCAGGCCAGAGTCGTTGCTGACAACGGCTTTACAGGCGGCAATCAAAATAACCGCCTGCTCGAGCTGCGTTTCCCCGGCCAGGTTTCGGCACCAGGCCTGTTGCTCGGTGCTGAGCGTGGCGAGAATTTCATTGCCCGCCTCGTGATCTTTCGCTGAGCCAAACAGCACAATTTGATAGCCTTCGTCGATCAGCTGTTTCGCCAGCTCTGCGTAGTGATAGTGCGGCCAGCGTTTTGCCGGACCAAACTCCGCGCCGGGGCAGAAGCCAATCATCGGGCGTTCGGACGAAATGCCAAACGCGTTGCAGGTGTGGGATTTCTCCCCGTCGCTTACCTGGAGCTGCGGCCACAGTAGCGGCTGCGGCAGATCTTTCGCGCTGCGCATCACGCCTTTGTCGTAGGCCAGCGCCACGTAGCGTTCTACCATCAGCGGCCAGGCCTCTTTATCCAGCACACGGGCATCGTTCAGCAGGCCGTAGCGCATTTCACCGCGCCACCCGGTACGGTGCGGGATGCCCGCAAAGAAGGGCACAAGAGCGGATTTGAAGGAGTTTGGCAGGACATATGCGCGGTCATAGCGTTTCTCGCGCAGGCTGTGGCCGAGTTTGCGGCGTTCACCGATTTCCAGCGCCCCGTGGCCGAGCGGCATCGGGATCGCCTCGTTCACTTCCGGCATACGCGATAACAGCGGACGGCACCATGCGGGTGCCATCACGTCGATTATCGCCTGGGGATAACGCGCCTTGAGCGTGCGATAGAGACTTTGCGACATCATCATGTCGCCCACCCAGGACGGGCCGATCACCAGTATTTTCATTCACTTCATCCTTCAAGCTGTCTCTGCGTTGGCTGCCTGCGTTCACTCCAGTCACTTACTTTTGTAAGCTCCCGGAGATTCACTTAGTTGCCGCCTTGATACCGCTCGAATGATTTTGTGAATTTATATCGCGGTCACGGTTCAGCCAGGCCATGTATTCCGTTACGCCTTCGGCAACGGTCTTGAAAGGCTTGTCGTAGCCTGCGGCGCGCAGGTTAGTCAGGTCCGCCTGGGTGAATGCCTGGTAGCGGCCTTTCAGCTTATCCGGGAACGGAATGTACTCGATGCTGCCTTTCTTATGGTAAGCCAGCGTCGCGTCTGCCACCGCCTGGAAGGATTCCGCGCGGCCTGTGCCCAGGTTGAAAATGCCGGACACGCCGTTTTCCAGGAACCACAGGTTCACTGCCGCCACGTCACCTACGTAGACGAAGTCACGCTTAAAGCCGTCGCTGCCTTCGAACAGTTTCGGACTTTCGCCGTTATTTAACTGGGTGTTCAGGTGGAACGCCACGCTCGCCATGCTGCCTTTGTGGCCTTCGCGCGGTCCGTAGACGTTGAAGTAGCGGAAGCCGACAATCTGAGAGTTTGCTTCTGGGAGGATCTGACGCACGTACTCATCAAACAGGAATTTGGAGTAACCGTAAACGTTCAGCGGCTGCTCATACTCGCGGGATTCGATGAAGTCTGAAGTGCGTCCACCGTAGGTTGCCGCGGAAGAGGCGTACAGGAACGGAATTTCACGCTCCAGGCAGTAGTGCAGGATCTCTTTGGAGTACTGATAGTTGTTGTCCATCATGTACTTGCCGTCCCACTCGGTGGTGGAGGAACAGGCCCCTTCGTGGAAGATGGCTTCGATCTCGCCGAACTCTTCACCCGCCATAATCTGGATAAGAAAGTCTTCTTTATCCATGTAGTCAGCGATGTTCAGATCCACCAGGTTTACGAACTTGGTGCCGTCTTTCAGGTTGTCCACCACCAGGATGTCGGTGATGCCTTTGTCATTGAGGGCCTTAACAATATTGCTGCCGATAAAGCCCGCGCCGCCGGTAACGATGATCATAACTGTAACCTTTGAAGTGTGGAGTCCGGGGAACATCCCGAACGCTAATCTCTTTATCATATCATCACAATGCCCGGTCTTCAGCCATTCACCGATATGCAGCAGGGGTACACGTGATTTATGCTGCAAAAACGAGAAGAGATACGGCGTCATCTCGTCATGAACTATTGGTTTGGGTAATATGTGCCAAAATTTGCCGAGTCTGGAGAATTGCAATGCGTGGTGATTTTTACAAACAGTTAAACAGCGACCTCGACACCGCACGTGCGGAAGGGTTGTTCAAAGAAGAGCGTATTATCACGTCTGCCCAGCAGGCGGACATCACCGTTGCCGACGGCAGCCATGTGATCAACTTTTGCGCGAACAACTATTTAGGTCTTGCGAATCACCCTGAGCTGATTGCCGCGGCGAAAAACGGCATGGATACCCACGGCTTCGGCATGGCCTCCGTTCGCTTTATCTGCGGTACCCAGGACAGCCACAAGCAGCTTGAGCAAAAGCTGGCGAACTTCCTCGGAATGGAAGACG
This sequence comes from Enterobacter sp. CM29, assembly GCF_013179605.1. NCBI lineage: Bacteria > Pseudomonadati > Pseudomonadota > Gammaproteobacteria > Enterobacterales > Enterobacteriaceae > Enterobacter > Enterobacter sp. CM29. The sequence goes on from NZ_JABMCU010000051.1 coordinate 6,321, forward strand.
CGATTCTGTACTCCTCCTGCTTCGACGCCAACGGCGGTCTGTTTGAGACCCTGCTCGGTGCAGAAGACGCGATTATCTCCGACGCCCTGAACCACGCCTCCATCATCGACGGTGTACGCCTGTGCAAAGCGAAGCGTTTCCGCTACGCCAACAACGACATGGTTGAGCTGGAAGCCCGCCTGAAAGAGGCCCGTGAAGCCGGTGCCCGCCACGTGCTGATCGCCACCGACGGCGTGTTCTCCATGGACGGCGTGATCGCCAACCTGAAAGGCGTGTGCGATCTGGCGGATAAATACGACGCGCTGGTGATGGTGGATGACTCTCACGCGGTTGGCTTTGTCGGCGAAAATGGCCGCGGCTCCCACGAATACTGCGACGTAATGGGCCGCGTAGATATCATCACCGGTACGCTGGGCAAAGCGCTTGGTGGCGCGTCTGGCGGCTACACTGCTGCGCGCAAAGAGGTGGTTGAGTGGCTGCGTCAGCGCTCCCGCCCGTACCTGTTCTCCAACTCCCTGGCGCCGGCGATTGTGGCCGCCTCTATTAAAGTGCTGGAGATGGTGGAATCCGGGGCTGAGTTGCGCGACCGCCTGTGGGCTAACGCCCGCCTGTTCCGTGAAAAAATGAGCGCCGCAGGATTCACCCTGGCCGGCGCTGACCATGCGATCATTCCGGTGATGCTGAGTGACGCGGTTGTCGCGCAGAAATTTGCTCGTGAGCTTCAGAAAGAAGGGATTTACGTGACCGGGTTCTTCTTCCCGGTGGTACCAAAAGGTCAGGCGCGTATCCGCACCCAGATGTCTGCGGCGCACTCGCCTGAACAAATTGAACGTGCGGTGGAAGCCTTTACCCGCATCGGCAAACAGCTGGGCGTAATTGCCTGAGGACGTGTGATGAAAGCGTTATCCAAACTGAAAGCGGAAGAAGGGATTTGGATGACCGACGTGCCGGAGCCGGAAGTCGGTCATAACGATCTGCTGATCAAAATTCGTAAAACCGCCATCTGCGGTACTGACGTTCACATCTACAACTGGGACCAGTGGTCGCAAAAAACCATTCCCGTGCCAATGGTTGTCGGCCACGAATATGTCGGCGAAGTGGTCGGCATTGGCCAGGAAGTGAAAGGCTTCAACATTGGCGACCGCGTCTCCGGTGAAGGCCACATTACCTGCGGTCACTGCCGCAACTGTCGCGGTGGGCGTACGCACCTGTGCCGCAACACCGTCGGCGTGGGCGTGAACCGTCCGGGCTGCTTCGCGGAATACCTGGTGATCCCGGCGTTTAACGCGTTCAAAATCCCGGACAATATCTCTGACGACCTGGCCTCCATCTTCGACCCGTTCGGCAACGCGGTACACACGGCGCTCTCCTTCGACCTGGTGGGTGAAGACGTGCTGGTCTCCGGCGCGGGCCCAATCGGCATTATGGCGGCAGCCGTGGCGAAGCATGTGGGTGCGCGCAACGTGGTGATCACCGACGTGAACGAATACCGCCTGTCGCTGGCGCGCAAAATGGGCGTCACCCGCGCGGTGGATGTCTCGAAAGAGAGCCTGACAGACGTGATGGAAGAGCTGGGCATGACCGAAGGTTTTGACGTGGGTCTGGAGATGTCCGGTGCGCCACCGGCGTTCCGCACCATGCTCGACACCATGAACCACGGAGGCCGAATCGCGATGCTGGGTATTCCGCCGTCAGATATGTCCATCGACTGGAACAAAGTCATCTTCAAAGGGCTGTTCATTAAGGGCATTTATGGCCGCGAGATGTTCGAAACCTGGTACAAGATGGCTGCGCTGATCCAGTCCGGTCTGGATCTGTCCCCGATTATCACTCACCGTTTCTCCATCGATGAGTTCCAGCAGGGCTTCGACGCAATGCGTTCCGGCCAGTCAGGGAAAGTGATCCTGAGCTGGGATAAGTAATCAAAAAGGGGCCTGAGGCCCCTTTTTTACTGATTCTTTTTCTCTTCGTCCGTCAGGTAACGCACCTTGCGGGTGTAATCCTGACCTTTGAACAGCAGCTTATTATCCGGTGATTCCAGATACTTCTGCCATTCGGAAAGCGGGAAACCGCCGTGCGCGCCAATCACCTCTTTCGGCACAACGGCTTCCTGTTCGCCGATCTTCTTGGAGACCGGCCAGTTCATCCAGTCGCCCAGGTTAACCGTTTTGACATCCAGCATGTCCAGCAGCGCAGCGAGCGGCAGCTGATCGGTCGGCGGCTGCGTATCGTCCATCAGCTCCCAGGTATCCTGGAACAGCGTCAGCCACAGCGGGCAGATACGGCGCCAGGTCTTTTTGGTGGCGGCAAGAAACGCGCCGTTAACATGATCGACCAGATACGGGCGCACCGTTTCTTTGTAATACGCCGGCACTTTCTCCGCTGGCGCGCCGTCCAGCTTGGCAATCATTTTGCCCTGACGGAAGCTGGAGTAGATGTGCATATCCGCCATGTTGATCTCTGGCATTTTAAGCAGGTTGAGATCGGAGTCGATCATCAGCACACCTTCACCGCGCGCCTGCAACGGAGCGTTAAGCTTCACCAGACGACTGAGGTAGATCTGCTTATAGCGGTAACCTTCTTCACGTTTTGGAAGCGTGAGGGTAACAACGCGAGTTTTTGGCGGCAGTTCGCCGAAAGCGGATTCAGGCTGATCGCTGACGATAACAATCTCGCTGACGTCAGAGGCATAACGCTCTGCAAAGGTCGCTGACAATAACGCCTCTTCGACGAAATCCGCGCCCGTACACGGGATCACAATGGAATCAACCGCAACGAGATCGCGCGTGACCGGAAGGGAAGCGTAAGGAATGTTATGACGCCCGGTAATGTGGCGGTAGCGAGCATTCAGGAATTTAAACATGTTCTTCTCGTTTGGTTATTGCGCGCCAAGAACGGTCTCGACACCGTTAACATAGCTTTCAATGGCATACATGTTGCAGACATTCTGGTGCGCGGCTGCGGCGAGCCGGGCGCGCAGAGCAGGATCCTGCCAGATATTATCCAGATGTTGAGCAAGTTGCGACACGTCGCTCCAGGGGAACAGCAGCCCGGTCGACTCATGGTCGATCAATTCTGCCGTGCCGGTCACTTTTGAACCAATCACGGGGATGTTGAGCAGCATTGCTTCCAGCACGACGCGGGGCAAGCCTTCGCTCTGCGAGGCCAGAATGAACGCGTCAAAAGTGGCGAGATAGTCAAAAGGTGTGTTCTGGAAACCGGTAAAAATGACGTGCTCAGCAATACCTGATGCATCAGCTTGTGCAGCCAGCGCGCCGCGTTCAGCCCCTTCACCGACCAGCACCATTTTCCATTTTGCCTGCGGGTGTCTCTGGCTGAACTGTGCCAGCGCCTCCAGCGTGTGGTGGTTGGCCTTACGAGGGATTAACGAGCCAATGCTGCCGAATACAAACGTATCGTCTTCAATATTCAGTCGCTGGCGCATCGCGCATCGGTCCGGCAAAGGCTGATGGATGTCGATGGCATTGTTGACCGTGGTACACAGCTCTGGCCGGACGCCATGCTGAAGTAGCACGCGTTCAACGCCGTGCGAGACGGCAATGATTTTTGTGGCATGGGCATTCACCAGCTTCACCAGCGGCGGGGTCAGCACTGGTTCAATCCGGCAGTGCTGGATTATCCGTGCACGCAGGTTTGCGCCCGCCAGATACCCTTCTTCATTAGAGCCTGGCTGGTTGTTCATATACAGCGTATCGAATCCACCTTCCCTGAAAATGGTCTCGATCTTGCTGACGTTGGGCCGGATACGCCACAGGGTATCAATATGCCGCGTAAATGCTTTGCGCGCCGAACGCGAGAAAAACAGCAGACCACGTCCCGCTTCTTTCAGGAGTTTTGCCCATGCCGGTTGCTTACGTTGAGGGATAACGAGTAATGGGATCCCAATGCTGTTGAGCACCTGGCCTATCGTTTGACCTTCAGCACGACTATAATCACTGTAAAAACAACAGGTAATGTCGAATTTGTCGCGGTTGATTCGCTTCAGAAGCTCAAGCATACTGTTGGTACCTCCCCCCCATTCTTTGCCTGTGTCCAGGAGGAGGATTTTACGTTTTTGCGGCATGTCTGAATCCGTATGCTACCCTTCATCTGACCGCATTATAAAGAATTTACTGAAATAAAATAGATTTTTTGTATTTCTTTGTCTTTTTATAAGGAAAGGTTTTAAACGCGCTTATTTTAAAAGTGCGATTTAAGACTTTAATCGCCTCTTCTCAATTCGATAGTATTAGCACAAAAATTTTATGTTGTTTTTGAGAGAGTGAGAATATGTTTAAAATAACGGTTTGCTTATTAACGTTTAACTCCGAAAGAACGTTGCACGATGTTATTCCTCCTTTTTTAAAAATAGCAGATGAATTCGTTGTAGTTGATTCCGGAAGTACAGACGCAACGATATATATTTGCCAGAGTTATGGATTGTCGCCCATATTCAAAAAATATAGCTGGCACGGCGAGCAGATGAACCATGCCATATCCCATGCGCACAACGACTGGGTGCTGTGCATGGACAGTGACGAAATACTCGATCAAGAAACCGTTGGTGCTATTTTAAAATTAAAAATGGGCGATGAACCCGAACCGGATATGGCGTGGCGGATATGTCGTCACTGGTTTGTTCTGGGAGAAAATGTCCGAACGATTTATCCAGTCTCATCTCCGGATTATCCGGTGCGTCTTTTTAACCGTACGCAGTCACGATTTAATAACCGGCCAGTAGACGATCAGGTTGAAGGTTTTCTCCGTTCTGAACGTATTCCTGGCTATGTCAGACATGATACGTTTTATTCACTGCATGAACTTTTCAATAAATTAAACGGATATACCACTCGCCTGGTTCAATATCAGACGATACGTCCCTCTCTTGGTCGCGGCGCGATCAGCGCTATCGGCGCATTTTTCAAATGGTATCTGTTTAGCGGTGCGTGGCGTCAGGGCAAAGTGGGTGTGGTGACAGGGTTTTATGCCACGGCGTACAGTTTTTTGAAGTATTTCAAGGCCTGGTATCAGGATCGGGAAAAGAAAGAGTCCGTTGCAAAAGAGCAGTCGGACTCTTATCTGGCAGAATAGGCGTTAGCCGATCAGGCTTTTTTCCCCCAACCCTGCCACTGTTGCTGGACGTATTTAACCAGCGTACTGCTGCTGATGCTTTCGCCAATCACCGTGAAGAAGCGGGTTGCATAGACCGGTTCAGGCGGCTGTTTCAGCGTGCAGTTCTTCACGCCGCGGAATGGATTACGCGGCTGCGTTGCGGGTGGTTGCGCGCTACCCGGACGGGAAGTATCCACCTGAGGTTCATTGAGCAGATCGCTCGGACGCACCAGCGTGATATCGGCGGGTAAGCCCGGCAACATTTGCTGCAAAACGCGAACGGTAGACGGATGCGGATGCCCAATGGCAATCGCCGAACCGTTACGGCGCGCCAGCTGTACCGCGCGGTTGAACTGCACGCGGATATCCGCTTCGTTCTGGGAGTCGTCCAGGAAGACTTTGCGCTTGATGACTTTTACACCCGTCCCCTGAGCGGCACGCATCGCCTGGCTATTGCCGATGGTCATGCTGTCGAGGAAGTAGAGATTGTAACGCTCCAGCGCCTGCATCACTTTCAGCATACCGTACAGGCTGGAGGTCATCGCGCTGCCCATATGGTTATTCAGACCCACGGCATACGGCACTTTATTGTACGCATCGCGGATGATGCGATCGATCTCGTCGCTGCTCATGTCCGGACGCAGGGTATCTTTTTCCAGCGGCTGCTTGCTGAGAGGGGCCATCGGCAGATGGATGAGGACCTGATGGCCGCCATTGTGCGCTTTGGTCGCCATTTCATGCGCGTGAGGCGCATTAGGCAGGACGGCGACAGAGATGGCTGACGGCATCGCCAGCACCTGATTTTCATAGTGTGGTCGATAACCGAAGTCATCAATCACAATGGCGAGTTTGCCTGCATAAACCGGTGCAGCCAGCGCCAGTGCGCTGACGACGGAAAAAACAATTCGACGAAATTGAAGCAAAACTTATCTTCCCAACCACGGCTGTGGATTGACCGCCTGACCCTGACGACGAATTTCGAAATAGAGTGACGGGCGGCCCTGACCGCCACTGCTGCCCACAAGGGCAATGGGTTGACCCGCGCGCACCTGAGTGCCAACGCTGACCAGCGCGCTCTGGTTGTAGCCGTAAAGACTCATGTCGCCTTTACCGTGCTCGACCACCACCACGAGCCCGTAACCCTGTAGCCAGTCGGCCAGGATCACGCGGCCATCGGCGATGGCTTTAACTTCGCTACCTTCAGACGCACCGATAACGATCCCCTTCCAACGTAGCTCACCCTGCAACTGTTCGCCATAGCGATGCAGGATCGTACCGCGAACGGGCCAGTAAGCCTGACCACGCGGGGAGCCGAGGCCGCCGGTACGCGACATCAGGGAACGTTCATTTTCAGTCGGTTTGTAGGTGGTGCCTTTCCGGGAGGCTTCCTGCTGCTTATTACGCACCGCCTGCGCTTCGCGCGCTTCTTTTTCGGCGCGCGCTTTGGCCGCGGCTTCTGCCCGGGCAATGCTGTTACGCAGTCTGGATTCGTTGGCGCGCATTTCGCTCAGTTGGCTTTGTCCTGCCTGGATAGAGGACTCCAGCCCGGCGAGCGTCTTCTTACGCTCATTGCGCGCCTGCTCAAGCTTCTCCTGCTGCGCCTGCTGATCGTAGAGCAGCGTTTGCTGCTGGCTCTGCTTCTCTTCCAGCTCGGCTTTTTGCGTGGTGACTTCTTCGCGCGTCTGTTTCAGCTGCGCAATGGTCTCCTGACGAGCCTGGTTGAGATAGCCGAAATAGGCCTGTAAACGCTGACCGCGCTGGCTCTCTTCACCGCTGAGGATCAACTGAAGGCCTGTGTGCTCACCCTGGCGGAAAGCGGCATCAAGCTGTGCAGCAAGGTCCCGCTCCTGGGCATCGCGCTGACGCTCCAGTTTCGCAATCGATGCGTTCATTTCATCGATTTGCTTATTAAGCTGGGCAAGGGTGTTTTGTGTTTCACGCAGCTTACGCGCGGCGGCGGAAATAGCCTCTTCCTGCTTTTTAAGCTGGGCAAGCAGGGCAGAGCGCTGCTGCTGCTGCTGGCGTACCACACGCTCTTTGGCGGCGATATCGGCCTGAATGGATTTGAGCTGGTCGCGGTCATCCGCGTGGGCAGATGCGGCGCACAGCAATACGCCAGCGCTGAGTGCGCTGGCGCAAAGCAGAGGTCTGACTGATAACCGAAACGGCTTCACGACCCATGTGATTGAAAAAATCGCCTTTCCCCTCATGGGGAGCGATTATTCCACGATGAACAGCGGCTTGCCAGTCATCTCTTCAGGGATTTCCATACCCATCAGCGACAACATGGTTGGCGCGATGTCGGAAAGCTTGCCGCCTTCCACTGCTTTCACTGACTTATCACCTACATAAATCAGTGGAACAGGCAGGTTGGTATGGGCAGTATGCGCCTGACCGGTTGCCGGGTCACGCATCTGTTCTGCGTTACCGTGGTCAGCGGTGATCAGCAGCTGGCCGCCCACGGATTCAACCGCTTTCGCGACCTGCTCAACGCAGTGGTCCAGCGCTTCAACCGCTTTAACGGCAGCTTCCATCACGCCGGTGTGGCCCACCATGTCGCCATTCGGATAGTTACAGATGATGGTGTCGTATTTACCGCTTTCGATCGCGGTCACCAGTTTTTCGGTCAGCTCCGCAGAGCTCATTTCTGGCTGGAGATCGTAAGTGGCGACTTTCGGCGAGTTAATCAGGATGCGGTCTTCGCCTTTAAACGGCTCTTCTACGCCGCCGTTAAAGAAGAAGGTCACGTGCGCATACTTCTCAGTTTCGGAGATGCGCAGCTGCGTTTTATCGTTTTTCGCCATCCACTCGCCGAAGGTATTTTCCAGGGAAGCGGGTGGATACGCGCATGGGGCTTTGATATCCGCTGCATACTCGGTCAACTGGATGAAATCGATCTTCGCCACTTTCTTACGGGCGAAACCGTCGAAATCGCTGTTGACGAAGGCGCGGGTGATTTCGCGCGCGCGGTCAGCACGGAAGTTCATGAAGATCAGCGCATCGCCATCTTCCATAGCGGCATCGGCCTGGCCTTCAGCGCGGATCACGGTTGCCTTCACAAATTCGTCGTTTTCATCACGCGCGTAAGCCGCTTCCAGGCCTTCAACGGCGGTCGGGAACTGGAACTCGCCTTTTGCCAGGGTCAGCAGATCATAGGCTTGCTCAACGCGGTCCCAGCGGTTGTCGCGGTCCATGGCATAGTAACGGCCAACGATGGATGCCACGCGGCCTTTGCCCAGTGCGGCAAATTTATCTTCAAAGGCTTGCAGAGAGCCTTTTGCGCTGCGTGGCGGCGTATCGCGACCATCCAGGAAGGCGTGCAGATAGATTTTTTCCGCACCGCGCTCAGCAGCCAGCTCTACCATCGCCATGATGTGATCTTCGTGGCTGTGAACGCCGCCCGCAGAGAGCAGGCCCATAATATGAACGGCCTTGCCTGCGGCAACGGCTTTATCAACTGCTCCGGTGAGCGTTGGGTTGGCAAAGAATGTACGTTCTTTGATTTCAACGTCCAGGCGCGTCAGGTCCTGATAAACGATACGGCCTGCGCCCAGGTTAACGTGACCCACTTCAGAGTTGCCCATCTGACGATCCGGCAGGCCGACTTCCAGACCAGACGCATCAATCAGGGTGTGGGGACGTTTTGCCCATAGCGCATCCATAACCGGGGTTTTGGCGTTGAAAATGGCGTTATCCTGTTGATCTTCACGGTAGCCATAGCCATCCAGAATCACCAGTACCATAGGTTTTTTAGAAACCGACATTGCGACAACCTCATGCTCAAGAGACAAAAAATTTGCGTAATTTTACTACAGCTGAATCGATAAAATAGCCGCAGAAGATCAAAGAAAGCGCGGGGGCAAGGCTGTTCTCAGGCCATTTTGAGGCTTTTTTTACGTGGCATGCCGCAGAAAATAGATTAGCTTTATGTCGCTGGCTGTATTTGCCACAGCGCACAGGTATACTCCTGTCCTGGTTTTTTTAATCACTTAGTCGGGAGTTGTTACCCCCCATGCAAGAAATTATGCAATTCGTTAGCCGCCACCCGGTTCTGAGCATCGCGTGGATTGGCCTGCTGGTCGCTGTACTGTTCACCACATTTAAGGGACTGACGTCTAAAATTAAGGTGATCACCCGCGGTGAAGCGACACGTCTGATCAACAAAGAGGACGCCGTGGTTGTCGATCTGCGTCAGCGCGACGATTTCCGCAAGGGCCATATTGCAGGTGCTATCAACCTGCTGCCAGCGGAAATTAAAGCGAACAACATTGGTGAGCTGGAGAAGCATAAAGCCCAGCCGATTATTGTTGTTGACGGCACTGGCATGCAGGCGCAGGAATCTGCCAACGCACTGCATAAAGCAGGCTTTGAAAACGTAACGGTGCTGAAAGAAGGCATCTCCGGCTGGAGCGGGGAGAATCTTCCTTTAGTGCGCGGTAAATAAGGAGTTAAGTGATGGCCAATATTGAGATCTACACCAAAGCAACGTGCCCGTTCTGCCACCGAGCGAAAGCGCTGCTGTCCAGCAAAGGCGTAACGTTTAAGGAACTGCCGATTGATGGTGACGCGATTAAACGCGAAGAGATGATCCAACGCAGTGGTCGCACAACGGTTCCACAGATTTTTATTGATGCGCAGCACATTGGCGGCTGTGATGACTTGTATGCGCTCGACGCCCGCGGTGGACTCGATCCGCTGCTGAGCTAGAGACTTTAGGACAATTAAAAAGGGTTTTTCCATGTCAGAACAAAACAACACCGAGATGACTTTCCAGATCCAGCGCATCTACACCAAGGATGTCTCTTTCGAAGCGCCAAATGCGCCGCACGTTTTCCAGAAAGACTGGCAGCCAGAGGTTAAACTTGATCTGGATACCGCATCCACCCAGCTGGCGGATGACGTGTATGAAGTCGTACTGCGTGTCACCGTGACCGCCTCCCTGGGCGAAGAAACTGCATTCCTGTGCGAAGTCCAGCAGGGCGGTATCTTCTCCATCGGCGGCATCGAAGGCAACCAGATGGCGCATTGCCTGGGTGCATACTGCCCGAACATTCTGTTCCCGTATGCGCGTGAATGCATCACCAGCCTGGTTTCTCGCGGTACATTCCCGCAACTGAACCTTGCGCCAGTCAACTTTGATGCGCTGTTTATGAACTATCTACAGCAGCAGGCTGGCGAAGGTGCCGAACAACATCAGGATGCCTGATGAGCACTGTTAATGCGTCAATGACTGTGATCGGTGCCGGCTCTTACGGCACCGCTCTTGCCATCACACTGGCAAGAAATGGTCACGACGTGGTCCTGTGGGGCCACGATCCAAAACATATCGCGACGTTGCAACACGACCGCTGCAACGTGGCGTTTCTCCCGGACGTTCCGTTCCCTGACTCACTGTATCTGGAAAGCGACCTCGCGACCGCGCTGGCGGCCAGCCGCAATATTTTGATTGTGGTGCCAAGCCATGTGTTTGGCGAAGTCCTGCGTCAGATTAAGCCGCTGATGCGTGCGGATGCGCGTATTGTGTGGGCGACGAAGGGGCTGGAAGCGGAAACCGGACGTCTGTTGCAGGACGTTGCCCGCGAAGCGCTGGGAACGGCGATCCCGCTGGCGGTGATCTCCGGGCCGACGTTTGCCAAAGAGCTGGCTGCCGGTCTGCCGACGGCGATCTCGCTGGCGTCCACCGACCAGGCATTTTCCGACGATCTTCAGCAACTGCTGCACTGCGGCAAGAGCTTCCGCGTCTACAGCAACCCTGATTTTATCGGCGTACAGCTGGGCGGTGCGGTGAAGAACGTTATTGCTATCGGGGCCGGGATGTCTGACGGCATCGGTTTCGGCGCGAATGCGCGTACGGCGCTGATCACCCGTGGCCTGACCGAAATGTCACGCCTGGGCGAAGCGCTGGGCGCCGATCCGGCCACCTTTATGGGAATGGCTGGGCTGGGCGACCTGGTGCTGACCTGCACCGACAACCAGTCGCGTAACCGCCGCTTTGGCATGATGCTCGGACAGGGCAGCGATGTAAAAAGCGCGCAGGAGAAGATTGGTCAGGTGGTTGAAGGCTATCGCAATACCAAAGAAGTTCGCGAATTGGCGCATCGTTTCGGTGTCGAAATGCCAATAACCGAGGAAATTTATCAGGTATTGTATTGCGGAAAAAATGCGCGCGAGGCAGCATTGACCTTATTAGGTCGTGCGCGCAAGGACGAGCGCAGCAGCAATTAGCCGGGAAGTATCGTCACCTGAATGACCCAGCCAGCGCAGAACTGGCTGGTCATTAACTATCGTCTGGAGCAAGCAATGCCGTGTGAAGAACTGGATATCGTCTGGAATAATATTAAAGCCGAAGCCCGAGCGTTGGCCGACTGTGAGCCCATGCTGGCCAGTTTTTATCACGCGACGCTACTCAAGCACGAAAATCTCGGCAGCGCCCTGAGCTACATGCTCGCCAATAAACTGGCTTCCCCTATCATGCCTGCTATCGCTATTCGCGAGGTGGTGGAAGAGGCCTACGCTGCCGATCCGGAAATGATTGCTTCTGCCGCCTGCGATATTCAGGCCGTGCGCACGCGTGACCCGGCGGTGGATAAATACTCCACGCCGCTGCTGTATCTCAAAGGCTTCCACGCCTTACAGGCGTACCGCATCGGCCACTGGTTATGGAATGAGGGACGCCGCGCGCTGGCCATCTTCCTGCAAAACCAGGTTTCCGTGACCTTCCAGGTCGATATTCACCCGGCGGCGAAAATTGGCCGCGGGATCATGCTCGATCACGCCACCGGCATTGTTGTCGGTGAAACGGCGGTGATCGAAGATGACGTGTCGATTCTGCAATCCGTTACGCTGGGCGGTACCGGTAAAACCAGCGGCGATCGCCATCCGAAAATTCGTGAAGGGGTGATGATTGGCGCGGGTGCTAAAATCCTTGGCAATATTGAAGTCGGACGCGGCGCAAAGATTGGCGCGGGATCGGTTGTGCTCCAGCCTGTACCGCCGCACACCACCGCCGCTGGCGTCCCGGCGCGCATCGTCGGTAAGCCAGACAGCGATAAACCGTCGATGGATATGGATCAGCACTTTAACGGTATTCACCACACCTTCGAATACGGCGACGGTATCTGAACGCTGGAACACTCAAATAAAAAAGCCCGGTGAGTTAATGCACCGGGCTTTTGATTAGTTGCGGTATAACACTTTGATAATGTGATAGCCGAACTGCGTATGCAGTGGGCCGGTTGGCTCCAGCACCGGGCAGGAGAAGACCACTTTATCAAACGCCGGAACCATCTGGCCCTGGCGGAACTCGCCTAAGTCACCACCGCGTTTGCCTGACGGGCAAATCGAGTGTTTCTTCGCCAGTTTGCCGAAGTCGGCGCCGTTTTTAATCTGTTCGAGCAGATCCTGTGCCAGTTTTTCTTCTTTAACAAGGATATGCAGTGCTGCTGCTGTTTTTGCCATGATCGTGCCTTGAGTCAACGAGTTTACGATCGGTATACTACCACGCGTTTTTCCTCCTCTCCCGACTTTCATTGAGTGATCATTTATGCGTTTAAACCCCGGACAACAACAAGCTGTCGAATTCGTCACCGGACCCTGCCTGGTGCTGGCGGGAGCGGGATCCGGTAAAACACGCGTGATCACCAACAAAATCGCCCACTTAATTCGGGGTTGTGGGTACCAGGCGCGCCATATCGCGGCGGTCACCTTTACCAACAAAGCGGCGCGTGAGATGAAAGAGCGCGTCGGCCAGACGCTGGGCCGTAAAGAGGCGCGCGGGCTGATGATCTCCACCTTCCACACGCTGGGTCTGGATATCATCAAGCGCGAATATGCGGCGCTGGGAATGAAGTCCAACTTTTCGCTCTTTGATGACACCGACCAGGTGGCGCTGCTCAAAGAGCTGACGGAAGGGCTGATCGAAGATGACAAAGTGCTGTTGCAACAGCTGATCTCAACGATCTCGAACTGGAAAAACGATCTGATGACGCCGGCCCAGGCTGCGGCAAGTGCCAAAGGCGAGCGTGACCGCATCTTTGCCCACTGCTATGGCCTGTACGACGCGCATATGAAAGCCTGCAACGTACTGGATTTCGACGATCTGATCCTGCTGCCGACGCTACTGCTTCAGCGGAATGAAGAGGTGCGCGAGCGCTGGCAGAACAAAATTCGTTACCTGCTGGTGGATGAATACCAGGATACCAACACCAGCCAGTACGAGCTGGTGAAGCTGCTGGTAGGACAGCGCGCGCGTTTTACCGTTGTAGGCGATGACGATCAGTCGATTTACTCATGGCGTGGCGCACGTCCGCAAAACCTGGTGCTGCTGAGCAAAGACTTCCCGGCGTTGCAGGTGATTAAACTGGAGCAGAACTACCGTTCTTCCGGGCGTATCCTGAAGGCGGCGAACATCCTGATTGCCAACAACCCGCACGTCTTTGAGAAGCGCCTGTTCTCTGAACTGGGTTACGGGACCGAGCTGAAAGTCCTTAGCGCCAATAACGAAGAGCACGAAGCGGAGCGCGTAACCGGCGAGCTGATTGCCCATCACTTCGTCAACAAAACTGAATACAAGGATTACGCGATCCTCTATCGCGGAAACCACCAGTCGCGCGTCTTTGAAAAGATGCTGATGCAGAACCGCATCCCCTACAAAATCTCCGGCGGTACGTCATTCTTTTCGCGTCCGGAAATCAAGGATCTGCTGGCCTATCTGCGCGTGCTGACCAACCCGGATGACGACAGCGCTTTCCTGCGCATTGTAAATACGCCGAAGCGCGAGATTGGCTCTGCGACGCTGCAAAAGCTGGGTGAATGGGCGATGACCCGCAATAAAAGTCTGTTCACCGCCAGCTTCGATATGGGGCTGAGCCAGACCCTGACCGGGCGCGGCTATGACGCCTTAACCCGATTTACCCACTGGCTGGGTGAGGTGCAGCGTCTGGCAGAGCGCGAGCCCGTGGCGGCAGTACGCGACCTGATCCACGGCATTGATTACGAATCCTGGTTGTATGAAACCTCCGCCAGCCCGAAAGCGGCAGAAATGCGCATGAAAAACGTTAATCAGCTCTTCAGCTGGATGACCGAAATGCTTGAAGGATCTGAGATTGACGAGCCGATGACCCTGACGCAGGTGGTCACCCGCTTCACGCTGCGCGATATGATGGAGCGCGGCGAGAGTGAAGAAGAAGCCGATCAGGTCCAACTGATGACGTTGCATGCCTCGAAAGGGCTGGAGTTCCCCTATGTCTATCTGGTGGGGATGGAAGAGGGCCTGCTGCCGCACCAGAGCAGCATTGATGAAGATAACGTCGACGAAGAGCGCCGTCTGGCCTACGTGGGGATCACCCGTGCGCAGAAAGAGCTGACGTTTACGCTGTGCAAAGAGCGCCGTCAGTATGGTGAGCTGGTGCGCCCGGAGCCGAGCCGTTTCCTGCTGGAGTTGCCTCAGGACGATCTTATCTGGGAGCAGGAGCGTAAAGCTATTACCGCTGAAGAGCGGATGCACAAGGGTCAAGCCAACGTGGCGAACATACGCGCCATGCTGGCGAAAGCCAAAGAGAAAGGATAACAATTTTGTAGGCCGGGTAAGGCGAAGCCGCCCCCCGGCACGCTTCAAAGGGTCACTTCACATCAAGCGCCCAGTGCACATAGCTCTGCCACTGGCACTCCTGCTCGATCAACTCTGCTCCAAGCGGATGATCTTCTAGCCAATTTTCCGGCAGCGTCAGCGTCAGTTTTTCATCGTCTGCCACCAGCGTAATGGCCGGGAGGAGATCGTCGCGACGCCGGCTGGCAAACAGAATCGCCAGACGAAGTAAGCGGCAGAGATGTTCGGCCACGCGCGGCGGTACAGCGTTTTGCTGATGAAGTGAAGAGAGGTCAACGGCGTTGGTTTGATTCAGCAGCAGGGTCGCGAGCAATTTTTTCTGCGCGGGAGTGTAGCCCGGCAAATCGAGATTACGCACCAGCCAGGCTGCGTGTAGCGGCGCTTGCTTGTACTCAACGCTAAGCCCAATTTCATGCAACGCACACGCACTTAGCAGCAAATCGCGGCTTAACGGTTCGATATCCCAACGTGATTTAACCTGATCCGCAAAGAGCGATGCCAGTTGGCCCACTCGCTGCGCCTGATCGGTATCCACAATAAAGCGGCGCTGGACGTTACGTAGCGTACGGCTTCGAATGTCCTGATCCACCGAAAGATGCAGCATCCCATAGACCAGACCTTCGCGCAGTGCGCCGCCTGCCAGGGTCATGCACTGGATGTTTAGCTCGGTAAAAATGGCGATGAGAATGGCTAGCCCGCTGGGGAAGACCAGCGCACGTTCGAGCGTCAGCCCTTCAATTTCCAGCTCTTCCAGACGACCACATTGAATGGCGCGCTGTTTAAGCTGCTGGAGTTTAGCAAGCGTGATCCGCTCATCCATCCCCTGCGCCATCATGATTTCCTGCAACGCCTGTACAGTTCCTGACGCCCCAACACACACTTTCCAGCCGTGGTAGCGCAGTTCGTCCATGACCGGACGCAGCACTTCACGCGCGGCATTTTCAGCCTCGTCGAAGTTTTCTTGCGCGAGATTGCGGTCAGTAAAGTAGCGCTCAAGCCAGGTTACGCAGCCCATCGACAGACTGAACAGCGAGGTCGCCTGGGCACCTGTGCCGGTCACCAGTTCAGTACTCGCTCCGCCAATATCCACCACCAGACGGCGATCGTCGCCCCCGGTAGTGTGCGCCACGCCCTGATATATCAGACGCGCTTCTTCTTCACCGCTGATGACTTGCACCGGGCAGCCGAGAATTTCCTGCGCTTTGGCAATAAAATCGACGGCATTAACCGCCAGACGGAGCGTCGCGGTCGCGACAACGCGGATTTGGGCATGCGGTATGTCCTGCAGACGCTCTGCAAAGAGGCGCAGACACTGCCAGCCACGTTCCATGGCTTCGGGAGAGAGGTGATTATCGCTGCTCAGGCCCGCCGCCAGGCGGACCTTGCGCTTGATGCGCGTCAGCGTCTGTATGCTTCCCGCCACCTCGCGTACAACCAGCATATGAAAACTATTCGAACCGAGATCAATTGCCGCATAGAGCGAGGTGGAACTGAGCATCATTTTTTAACCTGAACGACGACGATTACGCGGCGCACCGCCGGAACGACGCGGGCCATTACCGGTACGTGGACGGGTAAGGCGCTTAGGTGGCGGCAGTTCGCTCATCAGCGCGTCCGGATTGTATTTACTCTGTGGAATAGAGTGACCGATATAGGTCTCAATGGCCGGAAGGTTCAGCGCATACTCTTCACATGCAAGGCTGATGGAGTGACCGCTTGCGCCGGCACGACCGGTACGACCGATACGGTGTACATAGTCTTCACAGTCATCTGGCAGGTCATAGTTAAAGACGTGCGTCACGGCTGGAATGTGCAGGCCACGGGCCGCCACGTCGGTCGCGACCAGAATATCAAGGTCGCCACGAGTAAATTCGTCGAGAATGCGCAGGCGTTTTTTCTGCGCCACGTCGCCGGTCAGCAGGCCCACACGGTGACCATCTGCCGCCAGGTGGCCCCAGATATCTTCACAGCGGTGTTTAGTGTTCGCAAAGATGATCGCGCGATCCGGCCACTCTTCTTCGATCAGGGTTTGCAGCAGGCGCATTTTCTCTTCATTAGAAGGATAGAAGAGCTCTTCTTTAATGCGGTGCCCGGTTTTCTGTTCCGGTTCTACTTCCACATATTCCGCATTGTTCATCTGCTCGAATGCGAGTTCACGTACGCGGTATGACAGGGTTGCGGAGAACAGCATGTTCAGAC
>NZ_JABMCU010000052.1:0-23168 GCF_013179605.1 Enterobacter sp. CM29
TGGTTCCTCATAACCCTGCTTTCAAACTTGCTTCGATAAATTGATCCAGGCTGCCGTCCAGCACCGCCTGCGTGTTACGGGTTTCAACCCCAGTACGCAGGTCTTTGATGCGGGAGTCATCAAGGACGTAAGAACGGATCTGGCTGCCCCAGCCGATGTCGGACTTGTTGTCTTCCATCGCCTGCTTCTCAGCATTTTTCTTCTGCATCTCCAGCTCATAAAGCTTCGCTTTCATCTGCTTCATGGCCTGGTCTTTGTTCTTATGCTGGGAACGGTCGTTCTGGCACTGTGTTACCAGCCCGGTTGGAATGTGGGTAATACGCACCGCAGATTCCGTACGGTTAACGTGCTGACCGCCCGCGCCGGATGCGCGGTACACGTCGATGCGCAGGTCAGCCGGGTTGATGTCGATATCGATATCCTCATCCACTTCCGGGTAGACAAACGCGGAGCTGAAGGAGGTGTGGCGACGGCCACCGGAATCGAACGGGCTCTTACGCACCAGGCGGTGAACGCCGGTTTCAGTACGCAGCCAGCCGTAGGCGTAATCGCCAATAATCTTAATGGTGACGGACTTGATACCCGCCACTTCACCTTCGGACTCTTCGATAATCTCGGTTTTGAAACCGCGCGCTTCAGCCCAGCGCAGGTACATGCGCATCAGCATGCTGGCCCAGTCCTGCGCTTCGGTACCGCCAGAGCCTGCCTGAATATCGAGATAGCAGTCAGCGCTGTCGTATTCGCCGGAGAACATGCGACGGAATTCCAGCTGCGCCAGCTTCTCTTCCAGCACGTCAAGCTCTGCCACGGCTTCGTTAAAGGTTTCTTCGTCGTCGGCTTCGACAGCCAGCTCCAGCAGCCCAGAAACATCTTCCAGACCCTGCGCCATTTGATCCAGCGTATCTACGATGGCTTCGAGGGAGGAACGTTCTTTACCCAGCGCCTGCGCGCGTTCAGGTTCGTTCCAGACGTCCGGCTGTTCCAGCTCGGCGTTTACTTCTTCGAGACGCTCTTTCTTGGCATCGTAGTCAAAGATACCCCCTAAGAACGTCAGAGCGCTCCGTGAGGTCCTGAATGCGGTTTTTTACCGGATTAATTTCAAACATGGTCTGTTTTCTTTTATGAGCTTGTCAAAATGCGGTGATAAGAGCGGGATTGTACCGAATCCACGCCCTTTTTTATAGAGATTACTGACGCTAAATTGGCCAGATATTGTCGATGATGATCTGAAGGGTGCGGTTACCGCGGAACTCGTTAATATCCAGCTTATAGGCCAGCTCAACCTCGCGCACGCCGTTGTCCGGCCAGATGGAGGTATCAACGTTAAAGGCGATGCCGTCGAGCAGCGGCCCGCCGCCGACCGGTTCCACCATCACTTTGAGATGGCGTTCGCCCACGATGCGCTGTTGCAGCAAACGAAAACGTCCGTCGAAAAGCGGCTCCGGGAACATCTGCCCCCATGGGCCAGCATCGCGCAGCATCTGCGCCACCTCCATGGTCATTTCAGCCGGAGAAAGCTCGCCGTCAGAAACCACTTCACCCTGCAACAGAGACGGATCGATCCACTCGGTGACCAGTTCGCCAAACAGACGCTGGAACTCGTCGAACTTCGCCTCTTCCAGCGACAGGCCTGCCGCCATCGCGTGGCCGCCGAACTTAATCATCAGGTTCGGATGAAGCGTGTCGAGACGCTCCAGCGCATCGCGCATATGCAGCCCCTGAATGGAACGACCGGAGCCTTTCAGCGTGCCGTCCCCGGCGGGGGCGAACGCGATCACCGGGCGGTGGAAACGCTCTTTAATACGCGATGCCAGAATGCCCACCACGCCCTGGTGCCATTCGGGGTGATACATCGCCAGCCCGCCCGGCAGGGTGTCACCGCTGCGCTCCAGCTTTTCGCACAGGGTCAGCGCTTCGGCCTGCATCCCCTGCTCAATCTCTTTACGGGTCTGGTTGAGTGCGTCCAGCTCACTGGCCAGCACGCGCGCTTCGCCGATGTTGTCGCACAGGAGCAGCGCAACGCCAACCGACATATCGTCCAGCCGCCCCGCCGCGTTCAGGCGCGGGCCGAGGGCAAAACCCAAATCGCTTGCCGTAAGCTTCAGCGGATCGCGGTTGGCAATTTCCAGCAGCGCCTTGATCCCCGGACGGCATTTGCCCGCCCGAATGCGGCTCAAGCCCTGCCAGGTGAGAATACGGTTATTGGTATCGAGCGGCACCACGTCCGCCACGGTTCCCAGCGCCACCAGATCGAGATACTCCGCAAGATTCGGCACGGCAATCCCGCGCGATTCGAACCAGCCCTTATCACGCAGCAACGTGCGTAACGCCAGCATCAGATAAAACGCCACCCCTACTCCGGCCAGCGATTTCGACGGGAAATCGCAGTCGCGCAGGTTCGGGTTAATGATGGCTTCAGCGTCTGGCAGGGTTTCTCCTGGCAGGTGGTGATCGGTGACCAGTACCGGGATCCCCAGCGCATGGGCATGATCGACCCCCGCATGAGAAGAGATCCCGTTATCCACGGTCATGATCATCTGTGCACCACGGGCATGGGCCTGATCGACCACTTCCGGGCTGAGGCCGTAGCCGTCTTCAAACCGGTTCGGCACCAGGTAAGCCACGTTATCGCAGCCCAGCGCACGCAGGCTGAGTACGCTCAGCGCGGTACTGGTTGCGCCGTCGGCATCGAAATCACCCACCACGACAATCCGCGTCCCGTCACGGAACGCGTCGTAGAGCATTTCAGTCGCTTTTTCGATGCCACTCAGTGCTTGCCAGGGCAGCATGCCTTTGACGCTGCGCTCAAGATCGCTTGCCGTACGCACGCCACGGCTGGCGTACAACCGCTTTAACAGCAGCGGAAGCGTATCTGGTAAATCCGCGGTTTCAACCGCATCGCGGCGGCGCAGTTTTATCGGGGCTTTCACGCGAATTATTTACCACCCGTCTGTTTCTGGTGTTCGTCGAGGAACGCTTTCATCTCTTTTGGCCCCTGGTAGCCCGGCACCACATAGCCGTTGCTCAGCACAATGGCTGGCGTACCGCTCACGCCAAACTGTACGCCCAGCGCGTAGTGGTTAGCGATGTCGATATCGCAGGAGGCGGGCTTCACGCCTTTACCGTTCATCGCATCATCAAAGGCCTTGTTGCGGTCTTTCGCACACCAGATCGCTTTCATATCCTGCTCAGGCTGGCTCTGCACGCCAGCGCGTGGGAAGGCCAGGTAACGCACGGTAATGCCCAGCGCGTTGTAGTCTTTCATCTCTTCATGCAGCTTGTGGCAGTAGCCGCAGGTGATGTCGGTGAAGACGGTAATGACGTGCTTTTCCTGCGCCGCTTTGTAGACAATCATCTCTTTTTCGAGCGCATTCAGGTTTTTCATCAGTAGCTGGTTGGTGACGTTCACCGGCTGCGCACCGCTCACGTCGTACATTGGCCCCTGAATGATGTGCTTTCCGTCTTCGGTCACGTACAGCACGCCGCTGTTGGTCAGCACCGTTTTCATGCCAGCCACCGGCGCTGGCTGGATCTCGCTGCTGGCGACGCCGAGTTTCGTCAGAGACTGTTTAATGGCGGCATCATCCGCATGGGCAAAACCGGAAACCGAAGCTGCCAGCAGGGTGAACAGCGCTAAAGACTTTTTCATATATGATCCTGTAACAATTCGTCGGCACTCACGCGCGAGGGTGGTGCTGTTGGTGTAGCTGCCGCAGGCGTTCCGTCGCGACATGGGTGTATATTTGCGTCGTTGAAAGATCGCTGTGTCCAAGCAACATCTGCACCACGCGTAAATCCGCGCCGTGGTTTAACAGATGCGTCGCGAAGGCGTGACGCAAAACGTGCGGCGACAGCTTCTCACTGTCAATACCCGCCAGTGTGGCGTAATGTTTAATGCGATGCCAGAACGTTTGTCGCGTCATCTGCTGCGCGCGCTGGCTCGGGAATAATACATCTATGGAGACGCCGTTCAGCAGCCACGGACGCCCGTGTTCCAGATACGTCTCCAGCCAGTAGACCGCCTCTTCACCCAGCGGCACCAGCCGTTCTTTGTTCCCTTTACCGATAACGCGCACCACGCCCTGACGCAGGCTGATATCGCTCATCGTCAGGCCCACCAGTTCAGAAACGCGCAAGCCCGTGGCATACAATAGTTCAAGCATGGCTTTATCGCGTAACTCCAGCGGAAGGTCAACTGCGGGCGACTGTAATAATCTCTCAACTTGCGCTTCGCTGAGATCTTTTGGCAGCCGCTGAGGTAGTTTAGGCGATGCCAGCAGTGCGCTGGGATCATCCGCGCGGATCTTCTCGCGGTAAAGGTGCTGGAACAGGCGGCGCATGGCGCTCAGCAGACGTGCGGAGCTGGTGGCTTTGTACCCCCCTTCCATCCGCTCAGCCAGTAACCCTTGCAGGTCATCGCTTTGTGCGCTTTCAAGCGTCAGACCCCGGTGCGCCAGCCACTCGACCAGCAGAGTGAGATCCCGACGATAGGCGCTAAGCGTATTTTCAGCGAGGTTTTTCTCCAGCCACAGCGCGTCGAGAAACTGTTCGATGAGTGCGAGATCCTTTTCCACATCAACCCCTATGGTTCTGCAATCTGGCCATTATGCCTGATTGCCATCGGTTTCTGGTACACTACGCGCAAAGTCATAGCAAGAATTGAGATAGTTACGCGATGAATATTGGTCTGTTCTATGGTTCCAGCACCTGCTACACCGAAATGGCGGCGGAGAAAATTCGCGACATTATTGGCCCGGAACTGGTGACGTTGCATAACCTGAAAGATGACGCGGTTGCCTTGATGGAGCAGTACGATGTGCTGATTCTGGGTATCCCTACCTGGGACTTTGGTGAGATTCAGGAAGACTGGGAAGCCATCTGGGATCAGCTCGATTCAGTCAATTTTGAAGGCAAAATCATTGCGATGTACGGCATGGGCGACCAGTTGGGCTACGGGGAGTGGTTCCTTGACGCACTCGGCATGCTGCACGACAAACTGGCCCCAAAGGGCGCGACCTTTATCGGCTACTGGCCTACGGAAGGCTATGAGTTCACCAGTCAAAAACCGATTATTGCCGACGGTCAGCTGTTTGTCGGGCTCGCGCTGGATGAAACCAACCAGTACGATCTTAGCGACGAGCGCCTCCAGAACTGGTGCGAGCAGATTCTGGGTGAGATGGCCGAGCAGTTCAGCTGATTTACTCCTGCGTCGGCTGTTGCACGATCAACCGGCGCAGATCTCGCCACTCCGCAGGATCCATACTGTCTGCTGCCAGCCACAGGTGCTGGCGACGATTGTCCTCGACCCGACGCAGCCGTAGCATCATCCCGGTGTTGAGTATCCACGGCGTCCCTATCATTTCCCACTCTTTTCCCTGCCAGCGCAGGCGAGAATCCATCAGCAGCTTAATCTCACCCTGACGGGCGTTGATTCGACGCTGGCTGCGCACGCTGTCAAACACTACAAACGACAGCAAAAGCAGCCACAGAGGGGTATAGCTTAGCGGCCACGGCACCAATAACACCATTGCCGCGACCAGACCGTGGAGCAGTAAGGACATCCACTGTGAGCGCCACGAGACGCGAAGATCAGATTGCCACAGGACCACGTTCCTGATTCCGTGTTTGAATTAATTGCACCATCCGTTGCAACTCGGTGTCGGCGGGCTTGCCGTGATTCATCAGCCAGTTGAATAAATCCGGATCGTCGGACTCAAGCAGACGGACAAACAGGCGCTTATCGTCATCGCTTAAGCTGTCGTACTCATACTCGAAGAAAGGCATGATGGAGATATCAAGTTCACGCATGCCGCGACGGCACGCCCAGTGAATACGGGCCTTGTTGTTAATATCCATGTTCTGTTTCCTGCATTACGTTTGGCACAGTCGGTATCCCGTTCGGTATTCATTATTGCTCTTCGGGAACACCTGCTAGTGTAACGTGTTTTTGACCGTTTCTTTACTGGAATATTGCGAACCTCGAGCAGGCTTCCTGAATAATCCTTATAAAGACAGCGGATTACACTATTTTGCGTAGCGCCACGCATAACCGCGTAATGGCACGAATGGCCTGCTGAAAGCGCTTGCATTGAATACAGTCTCTTTTACCATTAGGTATTATCAAAGCGTTAAGCAATTCAGGACATCACTATGGCATTTACACCATTTTCTCCTCGCCAGCCCGCCGCCTCTGCGCGTCTGCCGCTGACGCTGATTACTCTTGATGACTGGGCACTGGCGACACTGACCGGTGCGGACAGCGAAAAATACCTGCAAGGCCAGGTCACGGCGGACGTGGCGCAGTTGACTGAGCACCAGCATCTGCTGGCCGCGCATTGCGATCCAAAAGGCAAAATGTGGAGCAACCTGCGTCTGTTCCGCCGTCAGGACGGATTCGCCTTCATTGAGCGTCGCAGCCTGCGTGACGCCCAGCTTAAAGAGCTGAAAAAATACGCGGTCTTTTCTAAAGTCACCATCGCCCCGGACGATGAACACATTCTGCTGGGGGTAGCGGGTTTCCAGGCGCGTGCAGCGCTGAAAAACCTGTTTGCCGAGCTGCCGGATGCTGAAAAACAGCTGGTCAGCGAGGGAGCGACCTCCATTCTGTGGTTCGAACACCCGGCGGAGCGCTTCCTGCTGGTAACCGACGAAGCAACGGCGGAACGCGTCACTGACGCCCTGCGCGGTGAAGCACAGCTCAACAACAGCCAGCAGTGGCTGGCGCTGAACATCGAAGCGGGCCTGCCGGTTATTGACGCGGCAAACAGCGCGCAGTTTATCCCGCAGGCGACAAACATCCAGGCGCTGGGTGGTATCAGCTTTAAGAAGGGCTGCTACACCGGACAGGAAATGGTGGCGCGTGCGAAATTCCGCGGCGCGAACAAACGTGCCCTGTGGACGCTGGCTGGTCACGCCAGCCGTGTGCCGGAAGCGGGTGAAGATCTCGAGATGAAGATGGGCGAAAACTGGCGCCGTACCGGCACCGTGTTAGCCGCCGTCCAGCTCGATGATGGCCGCCTGCTGGTGCAGGTTGTCATGAATAATGATATGGAGCCCGACAGCGTGTTCCGCGTGCGGGATGATGCAAACACGCTCAGCATTGAGCCGCTACCGTATTCTCTGGAAGATTGATGCTGTATCGCCCGGTGGCGCTGCGCTTACCGGGCCTACGGTGTTGATATTCTCCCTCTCCCTGTGGGAGAGGGTCGGGGTGAGGGCATCAGACCGCACCTTACAAAAAAACTACACCTGCCCAACATACAGATAAATTGCCAGAAAGTGGCACACGCTGCCGCCCAGCACAAAGCCGTGCCAGATGGCATGGTTGTACGGGATACGCTTGCAGACGTAGAAAATCACGCCCAGCGAGTAGATCACTCCGCCCACCGCCAGAAGCGTCACGCCCCCCACCGCCAGCTTAATGGCTAACTGATACACCACAATCAGCGACAGCCAGCCCATTGTCAGATAGGTGACCAGCGACAACACTTTGAACCGGTGCGCGATGGTCAGCTTGAACAGGATCCCCAGCAGCGCCAGGCTCCAGATTACAATCATCAGGCCACGCGACAGCGGTGAGTTGAGCCCCACCAGCAAAAATGGCGTGTAAGTGCCTGCAATGAGAAGATAGATTGCGCAGTGGTCAAATTTCTTGAGCCATATCTTCGCCCGTTGATGCGGAATAGCGTGATACAGCGTTGAGGCAAGGAAAAGCAGGATCATACTCCCGCCATACAGGCTGTAGCTGGTAATGGCCATCGCGCTGGCGTTGGTATCTACCGCCTGCACCAACAGCAATACTAAGCCGACAATCCCAAACACCAGGCCAATGCCATGGCTTATACTGTTGGCTACTTCCTCAGCCAGCGAATATCCCTGTGCGATTAATGGTCTGCTCACCATACTTAACTCCGGGAAAACAAAAGATGATTATTCATCGCCAGTCTATGCTAACTGAGAATGATTCCAGTGAACACCTGTTAGCTAAAATAAATCCATAATCAAGATTTATCCTTACAAATCAGTATAATGCAAAATAAATCCACCGCACAGGTGTAAATGATTTCATTAACACCTGAGTAATCAAGGAGATAAATCCGTCTCTCACCCTTCGTCATCATGGTATGCTTCAGGGATAGTGTCCGACAGCGAGTTTAGCCATTGTGAGTATGTTCAGCCATTCCGCCATTGCCAGCCTCAACAATCTGGAAATGATGGTCTACAACTATGTCATTAAGAACCGTGACAAAGTGATGTACATGACCATCCGCGAGCTGGCGGATGCGGCGGGAGTCTCTACCACTACTATCCTGCGCTTCTGCCGAAAGCTCAACTGCGAAGGCTACTCGGAATTTCGGGTGCGCTTTAAACTCTATCTGGAGCAGAACGAGCCGCAGCAGGCGAATTTTGGTGCCAGTGAAATTATCAGCTTCTTTAAAAGCGTAAATAACGAAGAGTTCGATGCGTTATTAGATAAAGCCGTCGATATTATTTTATCATCTGAACGAATTATTTTTGTTGGCGCAGGCACGTCCGGATCGCTGGCAAAATATGGCGCACGTTTCTTTTCAAATATCGGGAAATTCAGCAACCATATCGACGATCCTTATTTCCCGGTCACTAACGATATGGCTAAAAATGCACTGGCCATTGTACTTTCCGTCTCCGGAGAAACCGAGGAAATCCTGCGCTTCGCCAGCCAGTTCAGCCTGCATCGCTGCAAGGTGCTCTCTGTCACCAGCCACGAACATTCTCGTCTCGCGAAACTGGCGGACTTTAATCTCTCCTGGCATGTCCCCCAAACGCGCATAGGCGGCGTTTACGATATAACCACCCAAATTCCCGTCATCTATATTCTGGAATCATTAGGCCGGAAACTGGCGAAGAAATTAACAGAATAAAACATCCTGTTTTTTTGATGTGACAAATTACAATTTCCGCAAAATGTTATATCGTGACATTTATTTCCGCTTTGCTAGACTCGAAATCATTAAGTCCTGAATTGAGAATAGCAAAGATGAAAAAACTCACTTTACCGAAAGATTTTTTATGGGGCGGCGCGGTGGCGGCGCACCAGGTTGAAGGCGGCTGGA
Organism: Enterobacter sp. CM29; assembly: GCF_013179605.1. Lineage (NCBI taxonomy): Bacteria > Pseudomonadati > Pseudomonadota > Gammaproteobacteria > Enterobacterales > Enterobacteriaceae > Enterobacter > Enterobacter sp. CM29. The sequence goes on from NZ_JABMCU010000052.1 coordinate 9,093, forward strand.
ACAAAGGCGGCAAAGGGCCAAGCATTTGCGACGTGCTCACCGGCGGCGCACACGGCGTTCCGCGTGAAATCACGCAGGAAGTGATTGAAGGCAAATATTACCCGAACCACGAAGCCGTCGACTTTTACGGCCATTACAAAGAAGACATCAAGCTGTTTGCCGAGATGGGCTTCAAATGTTTCCGTACCTCTATCGCCTGGACGCGCATCTTCCCGAAAGGCGACGAAACTCAGCCAAACGAAGAGGGGCTGAAGTTTTACGACGACATGTTCGATGAACTGCTGAAGTACAACATCGAGCCGGTGATCACCCTCTCCCACTTTGAAATGCCGCTGCACCTCATTCAGGAATACGGCGGATGGACCAACCGTAAAGTAGTCGATTTCTTTGTACGCTTCTCGGAAGTGGTATTTGAGCGCTACAAAAATAAGGTCAAATACTGGATGACCTTCAACGAAATCAACAACCAGCGCAACTGGCGTGCGCCGCTGTTCGGCTACTGCTGCTCTGGCGTGGTCTATACCGAGCACGACAACCCGGAAGAGACCATGTACCAGGTGCTGCACCACCAGTTCGTGGCCAGCGCGCTGGCGGTGAAAGCCGCCCGCCGCATTAACCCGGAGATGAAAGTCGGCTGCATGCTGGCGATGGTGGCGCTCTATCCATACTCCTGCAAGCCAGAAGATGTCATGTTTGCTCAGGAATCCATGCGCGAGCGCTACGTCTTTACCGACGTACAGCTGCGCGGCTACTACCCGTCTTACGTGCTGAACGAGTGGGAACGCCGTGGCTTCTCCATCAAAATGGAAGCAGGCGACGAGCAGATCCTGCGTGAAGGCACCTGCGATTACTTAGGTTTCAGCTACTACATGACCAACGCGGTCAAAGCGGAAGGCGGCACCGGTGATGCCATTTCCGGCTTCGAGGGCAGCGTGCCGAACCCACACGTCAAGGCGTCCGACTGGGGCTGGCAGATTGACCCTGTGGGCCTGCGTTATTCACTGTGTGAACTGTACGAGCGCTACCAGAAGCCGCTGTTTATCGTGGAAAATGGTTTCGGCGCCTACGACAAGGTGGAAGAGGACGGCAGCATCAACGATGACTACCGCATCGACTACCTGCGCGCCCATGTGGAAGAGATGATGAAGGCGGTGACCTGGGACGGTGTGGATCTGATGGGCTACACCCCGTGGGGCTGCATCGACTGCGTCTCCTTCACCACCGGCCAGTACAGCAAGCGCTACGGCTTTATCTACGTCAACAAGCACGACGACGGCACCGGTGACATGTCCCGCTCCCGTAAGAAGAGCTTTGAGTGGTATAAAACCGTCATTGCCAGCAACGGCGAAACGCTGTAATGGCTTGCCCTCTCTGCAAGCGGAGAGGGCAAACTGCTTATCTTCCAGACACTTCTTTACAGCTTTTGCGTTGCCAAAATATGTTCGCCCGATAATATAGGCATCCTGAATATTTGAGGCGAACATGATTAAGCGACAACGCAACGCTATCCTGCTTGTAGCCCTGGCCTGCCTGGTGGTACTGATATGTACCGCCCAGCGGATGGCCGGGATGCACGCGCTTGTCATGAACGTCACCGCCACAAGCCAGTCTGTTCAGCAGGGGCAGGAGAGTGCCGACGCACCGGTAACCCCGTGTGAGCTAAGCGCCAAGTCGCTGATGTCGGTCCCGCCTGTTTTGTTTGAAGGCGCCCTGATTGCCGTCACCCTGCTGCTGGCGTTGCTGGCAGCCAGTCCACCGCGCCGCGAACGGCAGTGGCCTCCCCGCGTTATCTCCCCGCCCCGGTTAAGGGTGCATCTGCGATTATGCGTCTTCCGTGAATGAGCCTTCGCCTGTTACTTCAGGTTAATTCATCATTTACGGAGAAAATTTATGTTTACTGTATTCAGGCGACTGCTGGTCTGCCTGCTTTGGCTATGGCTGCCCCTCAGCCAGGCTGCCGACAGCGGCTGGCTGCGCGCCGCCGATAATCAGCACGCCAGCGTCAGGCTGCGTGCGCAACCTGAAAGCACTGGCGAAACCCGCCTGCTGCTGGACGTCGCCCTGCAAAAAGGCTGGAAAACCTACTGGCGCTCGCCGGGCGAAGGCGGCGTCGCACCCGCGATTAAATGGCATCAGCCCGTCGAGGCGATCTGGCGCTGGCCTGTGCCGCAGCGTTTCGACGTCGCGGGTATCACCACGCAGGGCTATCACGGCGATGTCAGCTTTCCCCTCACTCTGCGGGGCGACGTCCCGACGATCCTGAGCGGCGTGCTGACGCTTTCCACCTGTAGCAACGTCTGTATTCTTACCGACTACCCGTTTTCACTGAACATGACCGCATCCGCAGGTGCCGGTTTTGATTACGATTTCAGTCGGGCCATGGGCACCCTTCCGCTCAGCGGCGGGTTGACCTCAATGCTTAACGCCACCTATGCCCCCGGCAAGCTGACCGTAACGGCGCAGCGTGACGCAGGCTGGCAGGCGCCATCGCTGTTTATCGACGGTATGGATGATGTTGATTTCGGCAAACCGGCCCTCACCGTGCGCGGTGATTCGCTGGTCGCCACCGTGCCCGTGACGGACAGTTGGGGCGAGGCCGCGCCCAACCTCAGCGGCAAAACCCTGTCACTGGTTCTGGCCGATAGCGGGCAGGCGCAGGAGTCCAGCCTGAGCATTCAGCCGGGGAACGCCGCGCCGACGCTCCCGTTAGGCTGGGTGCTGCTGATGGCGCTTGCTGGCGGTCTGATCCTCAACGTTATGCCCTGCGTACTGCCCGTGCTGGCCATGAAGCTGGGCACGCTGATGCAAACCGAACGGCAGGCGCGGGGTCAGGTGCGCAGGCAGTTTCTTGCATCGGTAGCCGGGATCGTGATCTCGTTCCTCGCACTGGCGCTGATGATGACGGTATTACGCTTAGGCAATCAGGCGCTCGGCTGGGGGATCCAGTTCCAGAACCCGTGGTTTATTGGTGCGATGGCGCTGGTGATGGTGCTTTTCAGCGCCAGCCTGCTGGGGTTGTTTGAAATCCGTCTCCCTTCCGGCGCCAGCACCTTCCTCGCCACGCGCGGCGGCAACGGGCTTGCGGGTCATTTCTGGCAAGGCGCGTTTGCCACGCTGCTGGCGACACCCTGCACCGCACCGTTCCTGGGGACGGCGGTCTCGGTCGCGCTGGCGGCGCCGCTTCCCCTGCTGTGGGGGATCTTCCTGGCGATGGGTATCGGCATGAGCCTGCCGTGGCTGCTGGTGGCGGCCTGGCCGGGGCTGGCCCAGCGGTTGCCGCGTCCGGGGCGCTGGATGAACGTTGTACGCGTAGTGCTGGGGATGATGATGCTCGGCTCATCGCTTTGGCTGCTGAGCCTGCTGACGGTGCACATTGGCAGCCTGCCGGTCATTACGCTGGGCGTGCTACTGATCCTTGCGCTGCTGCTGGTCACCGCCTGGCGCTACCGCTGGCAAACGGCACTGCGCGCCGGGGTATTAGCTGTACTGGTGGCCGGGGTAGTCGCGTTTGTTTCCGGCTCCGGCGGCGAGGGCTCCCGCCGCGATCGTATTCACTGGCAGCCGCTCAGCGAGCAGGCCATTATCCGCGCGCTAGCGGAGAACAAACGGGTGTTCGTCGACGTGACCGCCGACTGGTGCGTGACCTGTAAAGCCAATAAATACAACGTACTGCTGCGCGACGACGTGCAGGTCGCGCTCTCCGCCCCGGACGTTGTCGCCCTGCGCGGCGACTGGAGCCGCCCCTCAGATACCATCAGCCAGTTTTTAACCACGCGCGGCAGCGCCGCCGTGCCGTTTAACCAGATCTACGGACCGGGATTACCTCAGGGCCACGTGCTGCCTGCGTTGTTAAGCCGCGAAGCGGTGCTGAGCACCCTGTCCGATGCAAAAGGAAAATAACATGAGAACCTTCGTTGCCTTACTTCTGCTGTCGTTATCAACGTTCGGTTTCGCCGCACCGTCAGATGACGCTTCCAACGACCAGCTGGCAAAACTGCTGTTTAACGACCCCAACAGCCCGCGAACCGGCGCGACATCGCCGAAGCTCACCATCGTCTCCTTCACAGACTACAACTGCCCGTATTGCAAGCAGTTCGACCCAATGCTGGAGAAAATCGTGCACGATAATCCCGACGTGCAGCTCATCATCAAACTGCTGCCGTTCAAGGGACAAAGCTCGGTAAATGCCGCGAAAGCGGCGCTCTCAACGTGGCAGCAGGCGCCGGATCAATTCTGGGCACTACACCAGCGGCTGATGATGAAAAAGGGCTATCACGATGACGCCAGCATCGCCGCCGCGCAGGTGAAGACCGGGACGGACAGCATTCAAACCGATGATAAAACTATGGACAGCGTAAAGATGAACCTGATCCTGGCGCAGGTGCTGAATATTCAGGGCACCCCGGCGACCATCATCGGTGACCAGATGGTGGCGGGCGCAATCCCGTATGACGATCTGGAGGGGCTGGTCAAAGAACAGCTGGCAAACGCCCGTGGCAAGTAAGCTTCCGCGCCTGCTGCGCGAGCTGGCCGTGTGGCTGCTGATTGGCGTAGCCGTGAGCCTGGCGGTGGACTATTTCCGCCAGCCCGCGCTGCCGCAGAATTTCTCCGCGACGGCACTGCACACCCTCGACGGTCAGCCCGTCGATCTTATCGCCATGAGTAAGGAGCGACCGCTGCTGGTCTACGTCTGGGCGACATGGTGCGGCGTCTGCCGCTACACCACGCCGTCGGTGGCGGCGATTGCCGCGGACGGGGGTAACGTGATGTCGGTTGCGCTGCGCTCGGGCGATAACGCGACGCTCGAAACATGGATGAGAAAGAAGAAGGCGATGATGCCCACGGTCAACGACGCCAGCGGAGAACTGGCGCATCAGTGGGACGTTCAGGTGACGCCAACGCTTGTGGTGATCTCTCACGGTGAAGTGAAGTCGATCACCACCGGCTGGACCAGCGGCTGGGGAATGCGCCTGCGGCTGTGGCTGGCGTCGTAGCGTTACTTCCCGCCAGCCAGCTCCAGGAAGCTACCGGTGACATAGGAGGCTTTGTCGCTCAGCAGCCAGGTAATGGCCTGGGCGACCTCCTCCGGCTGACCGCCACGCTGCATCGGTAACATCGACTTCACCCGATCCACACGCCCCGGCTCGCCGCCAGAGGCGTGAATATCGGTATAAATCAGGCCTGGCCGCACGCAGTTAACGCGAATGCCCTGCGCCGCCACCTCCAGCGCGAGGCCGGTTGTCAGGGAATCCACGGCCCCTTTGGAGGCAGCATAATCCACATACTCCCCCGGTGCGCCCAGTCGTGAGGCCGCCGAGGAGACATTCACAATCGCGCCGCCCTTGCCGCCGTGTTTATGCGACATGCGCTTCACCGCCTCACGGCAGCAGAGAAAATAGCCAGTGACGTTGGTGGACAGCACGCGGTTAATACGTTCAGCGGAGAGGTTTTCGATGGAGGATTGTTCAAACAAAATCCCGGCGTTGTTCACCAGCGCGGCGAGCGGCTCACCTTCGCGATCGATGCTGTCGAACATCGCCATCACCTGCGATTCATCGCTGATATCCGCGCGCACGGCAAAGGCCTTACCGCCCGCGTCCACGATCTGATTAATGACCTCTGTCGCGGCTTTGATGTTGTGATGAAAATTCACCGCAACGGTGTAGCCTTCGCTTGCCAGCTGTAGCGCGGTGGCTTTACCAATACCCCGGCTGGCGCCGGTGACCAATGCAATTGCCATTCTGTTCTCCAAATAAAAAAGCCGGGTGGCGGCTTCGCCTTACCCGGCCTACGTTACTACAGGAACAACGTTACTGGTATTCGCTCATCGGCACGCAGGAGCAGAACAGGTTACGGTCGCCGTAAACATCATCAAGACGTTTCACGGTTGGCCAGTATTTGTTTGCTACACCTGCCGGGAAGACAGCCAGCTCGCGGGTATAACCGTGGTTCCACTCTACCACCAGTTCGTTCTGGGTATGCGGCGCGTTGACCAGCGGGTTATCTTCCAGCGTCCATTCCCCGCCTTTCACGCGGTCGATTTCGCTGCGGATCGCCAGCATCGCGTCGATAAAGCGATCCAGCTCCACCTTGCTTTCAGACTCGGTCGGCTCAACCATCAGCGTTCCTGCAACCGGGAAGGACATGGTTGGCGCGTGGAAGCCGTAGTCGATCAGGCGCTTGGCAATATCCAGCTCGCTGATGCCCGTCTCTTCTTTCAGAGGACGAATATCGAGGATGCATTCGTGCGCCACGCGACCATCGCGGCCGGTGTAGAGCACCGGATAGGCGTCTTTCAGACGTGTTGCGATGTAGTTGGCGTTGAGGATCGCCACCTGGCTGGCCTGCTTGAGCCCTTCCGCGCCCATCATGCGGATGTACATCCAGCTGATTGGCAGGATAGAGGCGCTGCCGAACGGTGCCGCGGAGACCGCGCCCTGACGGGTCAGCATGCCTTCAATCTGCACCACGCTATGGCCTGGCACAAACGGTGCCAGGTGCGCTTTGACGCCGATTGGGCCCATGCCCGGGCCGCCGCCGCCGTGCGGAATGCAGAACGTTTTATGCAGGTTGAGGTGCGACACGTCCGCGCCAATAAAGCCCGGAGAGGTGATGCCCACCTGGGCGTTCATGTTCGCGCCGTCGAGGTAAACCTGGCCGCCGAACTGATGCACCACTTCACATACTTCACGGATCGTTTCTTCGTACACGCCGTGGGTGGACGGGTAGGTCACCATGATGCAGGAGAGTTTGTCGCCTGCCTGCTCGGCTTTCGCGCGCAGGTCGGCCAGATCGATGTTGCCGTTTTTGTCGCACGCCACAACCACCACTTCCATTCCTGCCATCTGGGCAGAAGCCGGGTTGGTACCGTGGGCAGAGCTTGGGATCAGACAGATATCGCGGTGGCCTTCGTTGCGGCTTTCGTGATAGTGACGGATCGCCAGCAGACCGGCGTATTCACCCTGCGCACCGGAGTTCGGCTGCATGCAGAGCGCGTCGTACCCGGTCAGCTTCACCAGCCAGTCGGAGAGCTGGTTGATCATCATGTGATAACCTTCCGCCTGCTCAGTCGGGCAGAACGGGTGCAGCTCGGAGAATTCAGGCCAGGTGATTGGGATCATCTCAGCCGCGGCGTTCAGCTTCATGGTGCAGGAGCCCAGCGGGATCATCGCCTGGTTCAGCGCCAGATCTTTACGTTCCAGAGAGTGCATGTAACGCATCATCTCGGTTTCGCTGTGATAGCGGTTGAACACCGGGTGAGTCAGGATCGCGTCGTCGCGCAGCATGCTTTCCTGAATGGAGCGGCTGTCGAGCGCAACCTCTTTGTCGAGCGTATCAACGTCCAGACCCTGTGCGTCACCCAGCAATACGTTGAACAGGGTCAGGATATCGTCACGGGTGGTGCTTTCGTCCAGCGTAATACCGACCGCATTGTGAATGTCGCTGCGCAGGTTGATTTGTGCTGCCTCGGCGCGCGCCAGCACGGCCGCTTTGTCTGCCACCTCGACGCACAGGGTGTCGAAGTAGTGCTCATGACGCAGTCTGAGACCTTTCTGTTGCAGACCGCAGGCCAGGATATCGGCCAGACGGTGGATGCGGCTGGCAATGCGTTTCAGACCTGCCGGACCGTGGAACACCGCGTATAAGCTGGCAATGTTAGCCAGCAGCACCTGCGAGGTACAGATGTTGGAGTTCGCTTTCTCGCGGCGGATATGCTGCTCGCGGGTCTGCATCGCCATGCGCAGCGCGGTGTTACCGGCGGCATCTTTCGATACGCCGATAATACGGCCTGGCATGGAACGTTTAAATTCATCTTTCGCGCCAAAGAACGCCGCGTGCGGGCCGCCGTAGCCCATCGGCACGCCGAAGCGTTGCGCTGAGCCGAAGACAATATCCGCGCCCTGTTTACCCGGCGCCGTCAGCAGCACCAGCGCCATAAAATCAGCGGCGACGCTAACAATAACCTTACGGGATTTGAGCTCGGCGATCAGCGCGCTGTAATCATGCACTTCCCCGGTGGTGCCCACCTGCTGTAACAGCACGCCGAAGACGTCCTGGTGATCCAGCACTTTGTCAGCGTCGTCGACAATCACCTCAAAGCCGAAGGTTTCCGCACGGGTGCGCACCACGTCCAGCGTCTGGGGATGCACGTCCGCCGCGACGAAGAAGCGGTTGGCGTTTTTCAGCTTGCTCACGCGCTTCGCCATCGCCATCGCTTCAGCGGCGGCAGTGGCTTCATCCAGCAGCGAGGCAGAGGCGATATCCATACCGGTCAGATCCAGCGTCACCTGCTGGAAGTTCAGCAGCGCTTCCAGACGGCCCTGGGAGACTTCTGGCTGATACGGGGTGTAAGCGGTGTACCAGCCCGGGTTTTCCAGCATGTTACGCAGGATCACCGGCGGTAACTGCACGTTGGTGTAGCCCATGCCGATGTAAGACTTATAGCGCTTGTTAAGGCCGGCGATGGCCTTCAGCTCCGCCAGCGCGGCGAACTCCGTCGTGGACTCGCCTACCTGCGGCGGTGTGGCAAGCTGGATGTCTTTTGGCACGATCTGGCCGATCAGTGCGTTTAATGAATCCGCGCCAACTGTCTTCAGCATCTCCTGCTGTTGCTGAGCATCCGGCCCAATGTGACGTTCAATGAAGGCGCCACGGTTTTCAAGCTGGCTTAAAGTCTGTGTCATGAGCGATGGTTCCTGAAACGTGCAGTGAATCGTAATTATCTGTAACGCTGTTGCCCGGTGGCGCTAACGCTTACCGGGCCTACGTAGATCTGTAGGCCGGATAAGCGCAGCGCCATCCGGCACAACGTTATTCGTCTTCCAGTAGTGCTTCGTACGCGGTCGCATCCAGCAGCGCGGCAACCTGCGCTTCGTCGCTGGCTTTGATCTTAAAGATCCAGCCGCCTTCATAAGGCTCGCTGTTCACCAGCTCCGGGGAGTCGCTCAGCGCGTCGTTCACGGCAACAATTTCACCGCTCACCGGAGCGTAGATGTCAGAGGCCGCTTTAACGGATTCCGCCACCGCACAGTCGTCGCCTGCGCTCACGGTTGCGCCCACTTCCGGCAGGTCAACAAACACCATGTCGCCCAGCAGTTCCTGCGCGTGCTCGGTGATCCCAACGGTGTAAGTGCCGTCCGCCTCTTTGCGCAGCCACTCGTGTTCTTTACTGTATTTCAGTTCTGCTGGCACATTGCTCATTGAAGTTCTCCTGATAAAAATAGTTAGGCGACCGGCTTACCGGCGCGAACAAAAATCGGTTTGGTCACGTTGACCGGCATTTCGCGGTTGCGGATCTGCACCACCGCCGTTTCGCCAATCCCCGCTGGCACGCGTGCCAGTGCAATACTGTAGCCGAGCGTCGGGGAGAACGTTCCGCTGGTGATCACGCCTTCGCGATGATTGCCATCGGCATCGGTGAAGCGCACCGGCAGCTCGCCGCGCAGAACGCCTTTTTCTTTCATCACCAGGCCAACCAGCTGTTCAGTGCCCTTCTCGCGCTGCATCTCCAGCGCTTCACGGCCAATAAAATCACGGTCAGCCGGTTCCCACGCGATGGTCCAGCCCATGTTGGCCGCCAGCGGTGAGACGCCTTCGTCCATCTCCTGACCGTAGAGGTTCATCCCCGCTTCCAGACGCAGCGTATCGCGCGCGCCCAGGCCCGCAGGCTTCACACCCGCCTCCACCAGCGCACGCCAGAAATCGGCGGCCTTTTCGTTTGGCATTGCAATTTCGTAGCCCGCTTCACCGGTGTAGCCGGTGGTGGCGATAAACAGATCCCCCGCCTGCACGCCGAAGAACGGCTTCATGCCTTCGGTTGCTTTGCGCTGCTCGTCGCTGAACAGAGACGCGGCTTTCGCCTGGGCGTTTGGCCCCTGCACCGCAATCAGCGACAGATCGTCACGAACGGTGATGTCGATGGCGTAGGGTTCAGCGTGTTGGGAAATCCAGGAGAGGTCTTTTTCGCGGGTGGCGGAGTTTACAACGAGGCGGAAGAAATCTTCGGTGAAGTAGTAGACGATGAGGTCGTCAATCACGCCGCCAGAGGCATTGAGCATGCCGGTATAGAGCGCTTTGCCCGGCGTTTTTAGTTTGGCGACGTCGTTTGCCAGCAGATAACGCAAAAACTCCCGGGTGCGGCTTCCGCGCAGGTCGACAATCGTCATATGAGACACGTCGAACATACCGGCATCGGTGCGCACCGCGTGGTGCTCATCAATCTGCGAGCCGTAGTGCAGCGGCATCATCCAGCCGTGGAAGTCCACCATGCGAGCGCCGCATAACACGTGCTGTTCGTACAAAGGAGTCTGTTGAGCCATCTTTTCCTCGTTGAAAAATTCACCGTGAAACCCGGTGTCGACCTCGCGATCGGGGGCCGACGCAAACGTTCTCTTTTACCTGAACTTACCACCGAAACCGGCGGTTAACCATAAGGTAAAACGGGTCATCACATTAGCTTATGACCAAAAATCGCTGAAAAGCCTACAGAGTTATTCACTGGTAAAATGCGATTAAACCCGCATAAAATTAACATCGAGCTAACAGGATTTAGCAGATGGTGATATTTCGTGCGGAAAAACGGGCCGAATTTCCGTAACATAAAAAGAGTAAGATTAGATTTTCTAATGCGAAAAATGACGTGAAATTAGATTATTTCAAACGAGGAGATTTCCCCGGCGCGAAGGCCGGGAAAATAAAGTGTGACGGGGATCGAGATTAACGTAACCAGTCGGGAAGATCGTTAAGGCCCATTGCCTGACGAAGAAGCTGCGGTTTGACGCCGGGAAGGGTGTCGGCCAGTTTGAGGCCGATATCGCGCAGCAGTTTTTTCGCCGGGTTCGCTCCGGCAAATAGCTCGCGGAAGCCCTGCATACCCGCCAGCATCATCGCCGCACTGTGTTTGCGGCTGCGCTCGTAGCGACGCAGATACAGATGCTGACCAATATCTTTACCTTCCCGATGCAGACGACGCAGCTCTTCAACCAGTTCGGCCGCGTCCATAAAGCCGAGGTTCACCCCCTGCCCGGCCAGCGGATGAATCGTATGCGCCGCATCCCCCACCAACGCCAGACGGTGCGCCGCAAACTGACGCGCGTAGCGACCGGTTAACGGAAACGCCTGGCGTTCGCTTTCAAGCGTGCACAGGCCCAGACGGTTATCAAACGCCACGCATAGCGCCTGATTAAAGGCGTCCGGCGTCGCCTCCTGCATCTGCTGCGCTTTCTCCGGCTCTAAAGACCAGACGATGGAGCAGAGATGCGGATCAGCAAGCGGCAGGAAGGCCAGAATGCCATCATTGTGGAAAATCTGGCGCGCCACGCCGCCATGCGGCTCTTCGGTGCGGATTGTGGCAACCAGGGCGTGATGACGGTAATCCCAGAAGGTCAGCGGAATATCCGCTTTGTTACGCAGCCAGGAATTGGCGCCGTCGGCACCCACTACCAGCCGCGCGGTCAGCATGTCGCCGCTTTCAAGAGTGATAAACGCGTCGTTTTCGCCCCACGCCACCTGCTGAAGTTTCGCCGGTGCGATCAGCGTGACGTCGCTGCACTGCTGCGCTTTTTGCCACAGCGCGTGGTGGATCACCGCGTTTTCAACGATGTGCCCAAGGTGGCTGTAGCCCATGCTTTCATCGTCAAACGCGATATGGCCGAAGCTGTCTTTATCCCACACTTCCATGCCATGGTAACAGCTGGCACGCAGCGCCACGATTTCAGACCAGACGCCAAGGTGCGTCAGTAGCTTTTCGCTGGCGGCATTGATCGCCGAGACGCGCAGCTCCGGCGGTGCATCCTGCGCCACGGGCTGCGGCGCATTTTGCTCAAGCACCGCCACGCGCAGGCCGCTGCCCTGTAAACCACAGGCCAGCGCCAGTCCTACCATTCCGCCGCCGACAATGGCGACATCAACATTTTGCACGGTGATTACTCCTTAACGCGCGACCCAACCCAGAGTCCGCTGCGCCAGCACGTCACGTGCCGGAATGAACAGTTCCATCGCCATCAGCCCAAGGTTGCGACCCGCAACCAGCGGTGCCCAGCGATTGGCAAACAGGTGGACTAAACCGTCGGTAACGCCAATGGTCGCCGCTTTGTCCGCCTGACGTCGTTTCTGGTAATGGCTCAGCACTGAGTATGCGCCACAATCCTGTTGTTCGCTCCACGTCTGCGCCAGTAGTTCAGCCAGGCTCATCACGTCGCGCAGGCCAAGGTTAAAGCCTTGCCCGGCGATGGGGTGCAGCGTCTGCGCGGCGTTGCCGGCCAGAGCGACGCGATGGGAGACAGTCTGCGATGCGGTCGTCAGCGCGAGCGGATAGGCCACGCGTTTTCCGGCCTGGGTGATACGCCCAAGCCGCCAGCCGAAGGCTTTTTGCAGCTCGGAACTAAAACGTTCGTCGGACCAGGAGAGAACCTCATCGGCCCGGTCCTGCGCATGGCACCACACCAGCGAGCAGCGCCCGTTCGACATCGGCAGCATGGCCAGCGGGCCGTGCTCCGTGAAGCGCTCAAATGCCCTGCCGTTATGCGTGCCAGCCGTAGAGACGTTAGCGATGACCGCCACCTGCCCATAGGGTTCAGAGCGCAATTCGACGCCGCACTGCGTGGCGATCGCGGAGCGTGAACCATCCGCCGCCACCAGCAGTTCCCCCTCCAGCATGGTGCCGTTGTCCAGCGTCACGCTGACGGCTTCGTCACGGCGGCTAAAGCTGGCGACGCGCGCCGGACAGTGCAGCGTGACGCCAGGCGCGTCCTGTAACAGACGGAACAGCCGCAGCCCTACGTCATGCAGCTCGACAACCTGCCCCAGCGCCTCGATCCGGTAATCGTGGGCATCCAGCGTCACAAACCCGGCGTGCCCGCGATCGCTGACGTGAACGGTGCCGATCGCCGTTGCGCAATCCGCTATCGCCTGCCAGATCCCAATACGCGCAAGCTGCTGACAGGTTCCCTGCGCCAGCGCGATAGCGCGGGCGTCGAAACCGGGATGATCGGTCGCCTGCGGCGCGACCGCCTCAACCAGATGCACCGGAAGCTGGCCCTGGGTTAACTGCGAAATAGCCAACGCCAGAGTAGCGCCGGTCATGCCTCCGCCAACAATGATTACGCTCATCCGCGTGCCGCCGCCATCAGCGCCTCGATGTCGTCGGCTTTTTTCACCACGGTCGCGGTCAGGTTTTCGTTACCGGTTTCGGTGATGACGATGTCATCTTCAATACGAATGCCGATCCCGCGGTACTGTTCCGGCACGTCGGCATCCGGCGCGATGTACAGCCCCGGCTCAACGGTCAGCACCATGCCAGGCTCCAGCACGCGCGAACGTTCCGGACCGTATGCCCCCACGTCATGCACATCCAGCCCCAGCCAGTGGCTCAGGCCATGCATAAAGTACGGGCGATGGGCGTTTTCGGTTATAAGGGTGTCCACATCGCCTTTCAGAATGCCAACCTTCACCAGCCCGGTAATCATGATGCGCACCACCTCGCCCGTAACCTCCTGGATGGAGGTGCCAGGGCGGAACAGCGTCAGCGCGGTCTCCAGAGACTCAAGCACGATGTCATAGATTTCACGCTGCGCTGGGGTGAATTTACCGTTCACCGGGAAGGTACGGGTGATGTCGCCCGCGTAACCCTGATATTCACAGCCGGCGTCAATCAGCACCAGATCGCCGTCGCGCAGTTCACTTTCGTTTTCGGTGTAGTGCAGAATGCAGCCGTTTTCCCCGCCGCCTACGATGGTGTTATAGGACGGGAAGCGCGCGCCGTGACGGTTAAATTCATGGTGAATTTCCCCTTCAAGCTGGTACTCGAACATACCGGGACGGCACTTTTCCATGGCGCGGGTATGCGCCAGGGCGCTGATTTCGCCCGCGCGGCGCATCACGTTCAACTCTTCTTCAGACTTAAACAGGCGCATCTCATGCACCACCGGTCGCCAGTCTGTCAGGGTTGCGGGTGCAGACAAATTCTGACGTGAGCCTTTACGCAGCTTATCCAGCGCAGTGAAAACAATCTCATCCGCATAGGCGTATTCACCCTGCGCGTGGTACAGCACGTCCAGGCCGTTGAGCAGTTGATAG
>NZ_JABMCU010000053.1:0-23015 GCF_013179605.1 Enterobacter sp. CM29
CTCGGCGCATCCCTGCGCCTCGCCCCGGCCGGAAGGCAAACGCCTCAGCGATTTACAGCCGGACCAGGGCATCGCTGACAGCCCTCAGTCATTTAGAAAGCAACTTTATTGCTTCTGCATAAAAAAAATACTGGGGATCCCTCAGCCCCGCGGGAGAGGGTTAGGGTGAGGGAAATTAGCGCACACGGATCCCTTCGATAATCATCCGCTGCACGTTTTCCAGGGTGCTCTGGAAAAACGCCTCGTCCTGCAGCGTTTTACCGGTCACCGCTTCAACCTGGGCCGCAAAGTCAGCGTAATGCTGGGTGGAGGCCCAAATCATAAAGATCAGGTGATGCGGATCGACCGGGGCCAGCTTTCCGCTGGCGACCCATCCGGCAATAATGGCTGATTTATCGTCCACCAGCTGCTTTAGATCTCCCGTCAGCTCCGCCTGCAACAGCGGCGCGCCCTGCAACATCTCCAGGCAGAACAGCCTTGATGCCTGCGGGTAATCACGCGATACCTCCAGCTTCAGGCGTATGTACTCCTCTATCGCCACCAGCGGGGCCAGCTCTTCGCGAAACGCCTTGAGAGGTGCCAGCCAGATATCGAGGATCTGCTGCATCACCGCGATATAGAGCGCCTCTTTTGACGGGTAGTAGTAGAGCAGATTGGTTTTAGACACCCCGGCCTGCTCCGCCACCTGCTCAAGGCGTGTACCGTGAATACCAAACTGCGAAAATGTCTCCAGCGCGGCGCTGAGGATCGCCTGTTTCTTGGCGCTCACCGCCTGCGAACGTTTACCGGGTGTTTTCACTGCGCCTTGTGTCATTTTCGCTCTCCATTTTCTGTCCTGCGCTCAGCATAGCAAAACCCCCGTCTCGCCACGACCTTCTGCACCCTCAGCGCGCATGAGTGCCTGTTTTCTGTGCAATGATTTTGACCACTTAGTCCACATTTTCGCTGTTAAATTTAATAGCCACCAGTTAACACCCTAATAACAAAGTATTTTTCAAAACTGGCACTCCCTTTGCAAAAACGTCGTGACACCTGCGACGTAATGAAGAGAGGTTCGTGATGAAAATTGGCGTATTTGTACCGATCGGCAACAACGGCTGGCTTATCTCGACCACGGCCCCGCAATACATGCCGACCTTTGAGCTGAATAAAGCCATCGTGCAGAAAGCGGAGCATTACCACTTCGACTTTGCGCTCTCGATGATCAAGCTGCGCGGTTTCGGCGGTAAGACCGAATTCTGGGACCACAACCTGGAGTCCTTTACCCTGATGGCGGGCCTGGCGGCGGTAACCTCGCGCATCCAGATTTACGCCACCGCCGCCACCCTTACCCTTCCCCCGGCAATCGTGGCGCGGATGGCCTCCACCATCGACTCCATCTCCGGCGGGCGCTTTGGCGTTAACCTGGTCACCGGCTGGCAAAAGCCGGAGTACGAGCAGATGGGGATCTGGCCGGGGGACGATTACTTCTCCCGTCGCTACGACTACCTGACTGAATATGTGCAGGTGCTGCGCGATCTGTGGGGCACCGGCAAAAGCGATTTCAAAGGCGACTTCTTTACCATGAACGACTGCCGCGTCAGCCCGCAGCCGTCGGTGCCGATGAAGGTGATATGCGCCGGACAGAGCGACGCGGGAATGGAATTCTCGGCGAAATACGCCGACTTCAACTTCTGCTTCGGCAAAGGCGTTAACACCCCGGCCGCCTTCGCGCCCACCGCGGCACGCATGAAAGCGGCCGCCGACAAAATCGGGCGCGACGTGGGCTCCTACGTGCTGTTTATGGTGATTGCCGACGAAACCGACGACGCCGCGCGCGCCAAATGGGAACGATACAAGGACGGCGCCGACGAGGAAGCCCTGAGCTGGCTGACCGAGCAGAGCCAGAAGGATACCCGCTCCGGCGCGGACACCAACGTTCGCCAGATGGCCGACCCGACGTCTGCCGTCAATATCAACATGGGCACCCTGGTTGGCTCGTATGCCAGCGTCGCCAGAATGCTCGACGAAGTGGCTGCCGTGCCCGGCGCCGAAGGCGTGCTGCTGACCTTCGATGATTTTCTCACCGGCGTGGAAACCTTCGGCGAGCGTATTCAGCCGCTGATGCAGTGCCGTGCCCACATCCCTGCCGTGACGAAGGAGGTGGCGTAATGACGACCCTCAACGCTCGCCCGGAGGCCATCACCTTTGACGCGCAGCAGAGCGCGCTGATCGTGGTGGATATGCAAAACGCCTATGCCAGTAAAGGCGGGTATCTGGATCTGGCCGGGTTCGACGTCTCGGCCACGCAGCCGGTGATTGAGAATATCAAAACCGCCGTGAGCGCCGCGCGTGCTGCGGGCATGCTGATCGTCTGGTTCCAGAACGGCTGGGACGACCAGTACGTCGAAGCTGGCGGTCCCGGCTCACCCAACTTTCACAAATCCAACGCCCTGAAAACCATGCGCCAACGGCCTGAACTCCAGGGCACGCTGCTGGCGAAAGGCGGCTGGGATTATCAGCTGGTGGATGAGCTGGTACCGGAAGCTGGCGATATCGTACTGCCGAAACCGCGCTACAGCGGCTTTTTCAATACCCCGCTCGACAGCCTGCTGCGCAGCCGGGGCATTCGTCATCTGGTCTTTACGGGCATTGCCACCAACGTCTGCGTGGAGTCCACCCTGCGCGACGGCTTCTTCCTCGAGTATTTTGGCGTGGTGCTGGAAGACGCTACCCATCAGGCCGGGCCGGATTTTGCCCAGAAAGCCGCCCTGTTCAATATCGAAACCTTTTTTGGCTGGGTCAGTAACGTCAATGATTTCTGCGACGCGCTGGATCCCCCGCTCGCCCGCATCGCCTGAGGAGAACCGCTATGCCGAAATCCGTGATTATTCCGCCGGGCACCAGCACCCCGATAGCCCCGTTTGTCCCCGGTACCCTCGCCGACGGCGTGGTGTATGTCTCAGGCACGCTGCCGTTTGATAAAGACAACAACGTGGTGTTTATCGATGACCCAAAGGCGCAAACCCGCCACGTGCTGGAGACGATCAAAACCGTGATCGAAACGGCGGGTGGCACGATGGAGGACGTGACCTTCAACAGCATTTTTATCACCGACTGGAAAAACTACGCCGCGATTAACGAGATCTACGCGGAGTTTTTCCCCGGCGATAAACCGGCGCGATTTTGCATCCAGTGCGGGCTGGTAAAGCCTGAAGCGCTGGTTGAAATTGCCACCGTTGCGCACATCGCGAAGTGAGGCCGCCATGAAACTGTCCATTTCCCCGCCCCCCTTTGCGGGCGCGCCCGTGGTGGTGCTGATTGCCGGGCTCGGCGGCAGCGGCAGCTACTGGCTGCCTCAGCTCGCCATGCTGGGGCAGGAGTATCAGGTGGTGTGCTACGACCAGCGGGGCACGGGGAATAACCCGGATACCCTGCCGGAAGATTACACCCTCGCACACATGGCCGACGAGCTCGCACTGGCGTTAGCCGGGGCCGGGATCGCCCGTTACTGCGTGGTCGGCCACGCGCTGGGGGCGCTGGTCGGCCTGCGGCTGGCTATCGATAAGCCTGACGCCCTCACCGCGCTGGTTTGTGTCAACGGCTGGCTGACCCTCAATGCCCATACCCGACGCTGTTTTGACGTTCGCGAACGTCTGCTGCATGCGGGCGGGGCTCAGGCGTGGGTAGAGGCACAGCCGCTGTTTCTTTACCCGGCAGACTGGATGGCTGCCCGCGCTCCGCGGCTGGAGGCCGAGGAAGCGCTGGCGCTGGCCCATTTCCAGGGCAAAGCCAATCTGCTGCGCAGGCTGCATGCGCTGAAACAGGCCGATTTCAGCCGCCACGCTGCACGCGTTCGCTGCCCCGTGCAGATTATTTGTTCCACCGACGATCTGCTGGTGCCGTCCGTCTGCTCCGCGGAACTGCACGCCGCCCTCCCGCACGCCCGCAAAACGGTCATGCGCCAGGGCGGGCATGCCTGCAACGTGACCGCGCCGGACATCTTTAACACGCTGCTGCTGAACGGGCTTGCCAGCCTGCTGCACAGCCCTGAACCCGCTTTGTAAGGAGCCTGAATGAGCGAAGCCATCACGCCCGCCGCGCTGGAAACGCTGTTTACCGGCGCACGTACCCATAACGGCTGGCTGGATATACCGGTCAGTGACGAGACGCTGCGCGAGATTTATGACCTGATGAAATGGGGGCCGACGTCCGCCAACTGCTCCCCGGCGCGCATTGTCTTTGTGCGAAGCCCGGAAGGAAAAGAGAAGCTGCGCCCGGCGCTCTCCAGCGGCAACCTTGAGAAAACGCTCACCGCCCCGGTCACGGCAATTGTCGCCTGGGACAGCGAGTTTTATGAGCGCCTGCCTGTACTATTCCCGCACGGCGATGCCAGAAGCTGGTTTACCTCCAGCCCCGCACTGGCGGAAGAGACCGCCTTTCGCAACAGTTCGATGCAGGCCGCGTACCTGATCTTCGCCTGCCGCGCGCTCGGGCTCGACACCGGGCCGATGTCCGGCTTTGACCGGGAAAAAGTGGACGCGGCCTTTTTCACGGGCACGCTGCTTAAAAGCAATCTGCTGATTAACATCGGTTATGGCGATATGAGCAAAGTCTATGGGCGCTTACCGCGTCTGACCTTCGAAGACGCCTGCGGGCTGGCGTAAGGAGCCATCATGACGACACCCGATCAACAAACCTTCCGTGATGCCATGGCCTGCGTCGGTGCGGCGGTCAATATCATCACCACCGACGGCCCTGCGGGAATGGCGGGCTTTACCGCCAGCGCGGTATGCAGCGTGACCGATTCCCCGCCCACTCTGCTGGTTTGCCTCAACCGTGGCGCGTCCGTCTGGCCGATTTTCAGCGAGAACCGCACCCTGTGCGTTAACACGCTGAGTGCCGGACAGGAGCCATTATCCAACCTGTTTGGCGGTAAAACGCCGATGGCGGAACGCTTTGCCGCTGCCCGCTGGCAGACAGGCGACACGGGCTGTCCACGTCTGGAAAATGCCCTGGCCTCGTTCGACTGCCGCATCAGCCAGGTGGTTAGCGTCGGCACCCACGACATTCTGTTTTGCGACATCGTATCCATCGTTCGCCACCCGGCACCGCAAGGGCTGGTGTGGTTCGACCGCGGCTATCACGCACTTATGCGACCCGCCTGTTAATCCGCATTCAGGAGACAGAACATGTTCGGACTTCCTCACTGGCAGTTGAAATCGACCTCTACAGAAGCAGGCGTGGTCGCGCCGGATGAAAGGCTCCCGCTCGGGCAGACAATGGTGATGGGCGTGCAGCATGCGGTCGCGATGTTTGGTGCGACGGTGCTGATGCCCATGCTGATGGGGCTGGATCCTAACCTCGCCATTTTGATGTCGGGTATGGGTACCCTGCTGTTCTTTTTTGTCACCGGCGGGCGCGTGCCCAGCTATCTGGGCTCCAGCGCCGCCTTTGTGGGAGTCGTTATTGCAGCGACCGGGTTTAACGGTCAGGGCATTAACCCCAACCTGAGCGTGGCCCTCGGCGGCATTATCGCCTGTGGGCTGGTCTACACCCTGACCGGTCTGGTGGTGATGAAAGTCGGCACGCGCTGGATCGAGCGGATGATGCCCCCCGTCGTCACCGGGGCGGTGGTGATGGCGATAGGCCTGAACCTCGCGCCGATTGCGGTGAAGAGCGTATCCGGCTCGCCGTTTGAAAGCTGGATGGCGGTGATTACGGTGCTGTGCATCGGCGTGGTGGCGGTCTTTACGCGCGGGATGATCCAGCGGCTGCTGATCCTGGTCGGGCTGATTGCGGCCTGTCTGATCTACGCGCTGCTGGCGAACGTGTTTGGTCTCGGCAAGCCGGTTGATTTCACACTGATTCACCAGGCCGCCTGGTTCGGCATGCCGCAGGTGACCTCACCCACCTTTAACGCTCAGGCGATGATGCTCATCGCGCCTGTCGCGGTGATTCTGGTGGCTGAAAACCTGGGCCACCTGAAAGCCGTAGCGGGAATGACCGGGCGCAATATGGACCCGTATATGGGGCGGGCATTTGTGGGAGACGGTCTGGCGACCATGCTCTCCGGCTCGGTCGGCGGCAGCGGCGTGACGACCTACGCGGAAAACATCGGCGTGATGGCAGTGACCAAAGTCTACTCGACGCTGGTCTTCGTGGCGGCGGCGGTGATGGCGATACTGCTCGGCTTTTCCCCAAAATTCGGCGCATTGATCCACACCATCCCGGCACCCGTGATTGGCGGCGCCTCGATTGTTGTATTTGGTCTGATTGCCGTCGCGGGGGCACGCATCTGGGTGCAGAATCATGTTGATCTGAGCCAGAACGGTAACCTGATCATGGTGGCGGTCACGTTGGTGCTGGGCGCAGGCGACTTCGCCCTGACGCTGGGCGGGTTTACGGTGGGCGGGATTGGCACGGCGACCTTCGGCGCGATCCTGCTCAACGCCCTGCTTAGCCGCCGCAAAGGGGATGAAGCGCAAGCGGAAGCCATCACCCCCTGAACCTGAAATAGCCGGGTGACGCTACGCTTACCCGGCCTACATGCCAATTGTAGGCCCGTGCAAGCGAAGCGCCGCCGGGCAAAACGGGCAGCGTGCGCGTTGTTAGCTATCTGCCCCTTGTTCAGTGCCGAACCCGGCAGTCGCCTTACGTCGTTTTTTTAACTTTAACTCGCTCACCAGCACCCCGGCGACAATAAACGCCGCGCCCACCAGCGCCAGCAGCGGCAGACGCTCCCCGGCGAGTCGCCCGAAAATACCCGCCCACACCGGTTCACCGGTATAGATGACCGTCGCCCGTGTCGGAGATACGCTGCGCTGCGCCCAGTTCATGGTGACCTGAATAATAGCGCTAAAAATGCCCAGCCCCAGCGCCACGACGATAAGCCCGGTAGACATCGGCGGGAGGGACTCCCCTGCCGGCACCATCGTCGCGAACGCCACCAGCGACGCGGTGGCAAGCTGCACGACCGTCACCCGCTTGACGTCCACTTTTCCTGCCCAGGCGCTAATCAAAATAATTTCTGCCGCAATGGCAACGGCCCCCACCAGCGTGATGATCTCTCCCGGCCCCAGCGCCAGCAGATTATTTCCCGGCCCGGCTAATAAAATGAGGCCGATGAACGCCAGCATGATACCAATGCACGACATCAGGCCCGGTATTCTGCCCAGGCACAGCCACTGCAACAGCGGCACCAGCGGTACGTACATGGCGGTGATGAAGGCGGATTTACTGCTGGAGATAGACTGGAGCCCCCACGTCTGTAGGCTATAGCCCATGGCAATCGCCACGCCAATAGCGACACCCGCTTTAAGCTCTCTCAGGGTCAACCCGCGCAGGGTTTTCAGCGAAATAAGCGCCACGGCAACCGCCGCGGTTGCAAAACGCAGCCCTACAAAGAAAAACGGATCGCTCATCGTGACCGCGTACTGAACGGCAAGAAAGGTTCCGCCCCAGAACATGGTGATCAAAATCAGGATGGCTTCCTGAGGCTTAATGGAGAAAGTAAAACGAGAAACGGACATGGGACACCAGCACGAAGAATCAATCCTGTAGTGTGCGATGCCTTTGATTACAGTTCAATGTAGCAGACATAAAAAAACCGCCGGGAAACCCGGCGGCAGAGAGTTAACCCGGCGTACTACTTGTTGCTGCCGTGGCTATTTTTACCCCCTTTTTTGCCAGCCTCTGATGCGCGCTGAGGGTCGTTTTTAAAATTGCCCCCGCTAGACTGGCCACCTTTACGACCTGCTTCTGATGCTCTTTCACGGTCTTCAGCGAAATTACCTGAACCACCACGATGGTTTGCCATCTCTAACCTCCAGAGTGTGAAACATTAGACATCATATTGCATTCAGTAAAAGAGGATTCTTTCACCTCGCGGCTCAAGGACAGTGCCTTTATCTGTGCCGCGTGAAACTAAGCTTAGTGTAATGCGGCTATCCGGCAAGCGAGAGGTAATATTCTGCAACATGATCTCAGCCTTTCGTATGAAATATTGAGGAGGTTATCCATAAGCCATTCTTATATTTTGAAAAAACAGCGCTGCTAAAGTTGTTTCATTTTGCTACAAAGCACGTAACGAAAAGATATTGTTATATATCAAATAAATGCCGTTCATTTTTGCAGTCTGGCCGTGATGTCATATCTTTAAAGTAACGCAGCGATCCGCTGTAAGAAAAACCAACGAGGAGTGATGCAAAATGGCAAAAGTTCTGGTGCTCTATTATTCCATGTATGGACACATTGAAACCATGGCTCACGCAGTTGCAGAAGGCGCAAACAGAGTAGACGGCGTTGAGGTTGTGGTTAAACGCGTACCGGAAACCATGCAGGCGGAAGCCTTCGCCAAAGCCGGGGGAAAAACACAAAACGCCCAGGTCGCCACCCCGCAGGAGCTCGCGGACTATGATGCCATTATCTTCGGCACCCCGACCCGCTTCGGCAATATGTCCGGCCAGATGCGCACCTTCCTCGACCAGACGGGCGGGCTCTGGGCCTCCGGCGCGTTATACGGCAAGCTGGCCAGCGTGTTCAGCTCTACCGGCACAGGCGGCGGCCAGGAGCAGACGATCACCTCAACCTGGACTACCCTTGCACATCATGGGATGGTGATTGTGCCGATTGGCTACGGCGCGCAGGAACTGTTCGATGTTTCCCAGGTTCGTGGCGGGACACCGTATGGCGCGACAACCATTGCCGGTGGGGATGGTTCACGTCAGCCAAGCAATGAAGAACTTTCGATCGCCCGCTATCAGGGTGAATACGTCGCGGGTCTTGCCAAAAAACTGAACGGCTAACCCAACAGGAGGACAAGTATGCCAACTCAAGAATCCAAAGCTCACCACGTGGGCGAATGGGCAAGTTTACGCAATACCTCTCCGGAGATTGCAGAAGCCATCTTTGAAGTCGCCAGGTATGACGAAAAGCTGGCTGAGCAGATTTGGGAAGAAGGCAACGATGAAGTGCTGGTTCGCGCCTTCGAAAAAACCGACAAAGACTCGCTGTTCTGGGGCGAGCAAACCATCGAACGTAAAAACGTCTGAATGTTCCCCCCGCCCGCGCGGGGGGTTTTCTTCTATTTCGCCGCGTTGTTCATCACCGCATTGAATTTATCGATCGGACAGAAGCCGTTGCCATCTACCGGACAGCCCTTCAGCTCCAGCGTCACGCGCTGCGCAGGAGATTGCAGCGACAGCACGCTGGCATTACGCAACTGCTCAGAACTCTGGTAGACATACTCAATTTTCATCAGCTCCTGGTTAGTGTTTTTGTCATGCCAGCGCTGGAAGACAATTTTACCGCCAATCGGGGTTCGTTCCTGCTGGTCGTGCAGCTGATACGGCCTGAAATCCAGCGCGGTCAGCAGCGAGGCAATGTTGGAGTCGTGCCCCACCAGCAGGGTAATTTTTGGCGCTTTGGCCTGTTCGGTCACCAGCGCTTTATCAATGTACTTCACCAACGGTTTAGCCACGTTCTGCGCCACGTCCGTCGAGGTAAACAGCGAGTCCTGGTAGCCGTTTTTCAGCTTCGACAGCACGCGCCACTGCTGATTGGTTTTGATTTCCCCCCATGCCACCTGGTCTGCCGGGAATCCTTCGTAATACTGTAGGGTGAACGCATCCACCAGCGAGTTACCCACTTTCAGCGGCCCGGAGACGCCCGGCTCTTTTTCATAATCGGCGCTGAACGTATCTTTCGCCTCCGTCAGGGAACAGACTTTTTTCTCCTTGCAGGACGGCGAGTCGCTATAGTTTGTCAGCTGCTCCAGCAGTTTGTAGCTTTCATCCAGCTGCATTTTCTGCCGTTCTGTCTCCATCGCTTTCAGCGCTTTCTCACGAAACTCAGGGGAATTATCGGTAATGACCGGATTGAAGGTGGGGTCCATGGTGCCCATTTTTTCCTGATGATGCACAGGCACATCGCACCCCGGGAACGCGCCGGTGATAAAGAACTGCGCGGTCGCCACGGTGCGCTGGAGGCTGTTGGCGTAGGCATAGACGGTATCCGCTTGGGGGCATTCACCCGTCTTCACCATCCCCTGCTCTGCCAGCCACTCGCGTATATAGTGACCCATATACACTTCCAGTACGCCCCCTTTGGTGGTGAGCTGTCCACCCGGGACGTCCCACTCCGGCCACTGCTTCGGCGTGGACTGCTCCAGCACGCTGCCGTTATTGGCGAGCGGTGCACGCAGGTTGTGGCGGCTCATGATGAGTACCTGTTTCAGCTGATAGCCGTCCGGTGTGTCCTGCGCCTGTGCGCCAAAGGTCACGGCAAGGGTACCTGCCACGGCAACTGCGAGTAGTGCTTTTCTCATCCCTAATTCCTCACACGTTTTTTTAATGTCGCATTGAGTGTGACAGATTCGTGACAGGTTTTTCGGGAAGCATTTCTCAAACTGATGAATACGTGACTCGCTGATTCAGAGGCTGATGCCGGTGACGATGCCGACATACAGCGCCGCCCATGCGCAGGCTGAAAGCAGGCTGATGGCGTAAACCTTTATCGCGCTCAGCCTGAGCATGCCCGCCGCCAGCGGCACGATATAGCGCAGTACCGCCAGGAAACGCGAGGTGAACAACACCAGCAGGCCATTTTTATGCAGCTGGTGCTGTACCCGCAAAAACTTCCCGGCATGTTTTGCCGTGAAGCGTGACACTCGCCGGGTATGCCCCATCAGCTGGCCGATATGGTAATTCAGTACCGATCCTGCCGTAGCGCCCATCACCACCGCCAGCCACGTCAGCGCCGGATGCATACTCGACTGGCTGACGGCAATCCCCGCCAGCAGCATGACCGATGCGGGCGGGAGCACGGAAGAGATCAGTACCGTTGATTTACTCAGTGCCATAACAACGAGCAACGCGAAGAGATGCGTTGGATAATGCGCAAAATGATCCAGCAGCGTGTCCAGCCATGCCATTTTACTCTCCCCGGTAACATCAGAATTCCCCATTAGAAGTGAAAATAGTTAAATAAAACGTCAACATTCATTCAATAATATTCATTTAAACCATACTTAAACATTATTTAAATTCCTCAGCGGCCATTTTAAATAAGCGTATTATCCCTCACGTTTTACAACGATCTCGTTATGGCGAGGCTCCTGTACAAATACACGTTATCGCTCTGGTGGGTTCGAGAGAACCGGCACAGGGTAAAACAGGCACTGTCGAATCAAGGCTTTGCCAGTATAACTTCCCTTACGGGATACGGTGTACAGTGCTGAACCCAGGACGTGGGGATCTCCTTTCCGACATGCCCTGTCTTGCTCGCCCCTGAGAGATTTTATTATTCAAAGGGAAGTTACAATGTCTTACGCTATTCACAACCAAAATCTGGCTTTTAACGACAGCGCCATCGCGCAATATATGAATACCGATTTTATCGTTATTGATATTTCATTATGCGTGGCTCTGGCACGCGAGCAGTTCTTTGAAAAATTAAAAGATGATGATATTCCGTCACATATTTTTATCGAAGACAACGGTCGCCTCGCGGGTTTGATTGCCGTACGTAAATTATTGCAGGCCACGGATACCGTACAGCCCGTTAAGGGGCTGATGATATCGGATTTTATCCAGCTTAAACCGGAAGATGAGCGGGCGGATGTCGCCGGGTTGCTGGCGCACGCAGGTGCGGATGTCGTACCGGTGGTGACCCACGGCAAGCTGGTGGGCTGCCTTACCGAGCGTGAAATCGCCCATCTGCTGGAAGATGACGTTACTGAAGATGCCCAGCTTCAGGGGGCAACGCTGCCGCTGGAGAAGCCCTATCTGGAAACCAGCGCCTTTAGCCTGTGGAAGAAACGCTCCGTCTGGCTGCTGCTGCTGTTTGTCGCGGAAGCGTATACCAGCTCGGTGATCCAGCATTTTGAAGAGGCGCTGGAATCCGCCATTGCGCTGGCGTTCTTTATTCCGCTGCTGATTGGCACCGGCGGAAACAGCGGGACGCAGATTACCTCGACGCTGGTGCGCGCCATGGCGCTGGGTGAAGTCCACCTTCGCGACGTGGGTCGCGTGCTGCGCAAAGAGATGAGCACCTCGTTAATGATTGCCGCCACGCTGGGCCTGGCGGGCTGCGTTCGTGCCTGGATGATGGGCATTGGGATGGAAATCACGCTTATCGTCAGCCTGACGCTGGTCTGCATTACGCTGTGGAGCGCCATTGTCTCATCGGTGATCCCGATGGTATTGAAACGTTGCAAAATCGACCCGGCGGTCGTTTCCGCGCCGTTTATCGCCACGCTGATCGACGGTACCGGGCTCATTATCTACTTCAAAATCGCACAGTATACGCTTGGGCTGGAATAACGAAAAAACCCTGCGATATTGCTATCGCAGGGTTTTCGAATTTGGCGGAAGCGTAGAGATTCGAACTCTAGAACCCTTTCGGGTCGCCGGTTTTCAAGACCGGTGCCTTCAACCGCTCGGCCACGCTTCCAAAGTGAGGCGCACTATAAACATCTCTGAGCATGATGTAAAGCAGGAAATTGCATTACGTTGAGCTTCTTGCGTCATTCCCTTCCGCTCCGATCACTTCTTCGTCATCGGCTGGCTAAAATGTAAACATTTATTTTTACATCACATAAACTTATTAGAATGAAAGTTTGTGATCTAGACTCTTTTTCATACACCGCAGCTTATCCGTGCAACATTGCCACCTCAATATGCCCTTGTAAGACCCTATTCACGCAGGTCACTGCGATAAGAGATTTTCCATGAAATTATTCGATACCGATAACTACAGACTTATTCTCTGGCGTAAATTTCTGCCGTGGCTGATCCAGAACGGTGCGCAAAAAAACAACCCGCATGACTATTTTCTGGTGTACTTAAAAGATGCCGACAATACGCGTTATATTCTGAAGAAGCACGAAAGCAGCAACGTTGTGCTCTGCCCGATGCATAAAAGCGAAGATGTCAGTATGAGCGTGGAAGATATCAGCGAAATGCAGGCTGAAATCATTCACTATAAGCGCAATGGGTTTCAGGCTTACAAAGGCATTATCCCGTTTGCCTTTGACCATTATACGAAAATCATCACCTTAAAAACGGCCCTTGCTCGTCTAAAAGGGCGCTGTATTTCTGGCCTGAAATCTGATTCAGAAACCATCAGCCGGGACCGTTACAACTTGCTCAGGCTGCTGGTGACCGACTACGTCAACCAGCGCCCTTCGCGCGTTTCGTCTGGTTTCACCCAGCGGGAAGTGATCGCCATGCTTTACGGCACACTTTGGTATAAACATATCAAAAATGAGTCGTTTAGCAGAAAAATCGCGCTCTTACTTGAGTCGCTCGTGATCACGGGCGATCTCAGCGAAGAGGGTAAGGTGTACTACGTGCAGGGCCAGGCTATTACCACCATGGTCGAGTATGAAAAAGAGGACCAGCGGGTAACGCATCAGCAAAAAATGCAGAAAAAAATTACGCGTTTTATGTTTGCGATAACGCTATCTACGCTGCTGATTATTCTGGTTCTGCTGTCGATGGCCGGGGTCGTCGACCTCGCCGCTGTCTGGCAGAAAATACTACAGATTAAGCCTCTTAGATTTTTAATGAATTTTATCTAAAACCCTGCCCATTAATTATGAATTTTATTTTTATCAGCGATAACTATTACCTTTGCCACGGTGTCTCAAGCTCACTGACATCTACCCATTTGATTCGCGATGAGGAGGATATTCACCATCTTTATGAGGTCGATCCCGAGCTGGATTTTATCATTGCGATTGAACAGGATAAGTTACGCAATAAAACCATTCAGCAGGTCAAAAAAGTCAAGCGTGATTACATTGTCCTGATGCATGAGATAGAAGCCAACAGCGCGGTGAGAATTGATAATATTATCTATTCGTCGATGCATTTTACTGCTCACCCTTTTCAGCAGCTGATGCGCTTTTATCGGGCGCTCAGGACACACTCCTTTACCCGACGCGAATATGACGTGCTAAAGCTTTTCCATATGGAAAATCATGAAATCGCGAAAAAGCTGCAACTGTCACAAAAAACGACCAGCACCTACCGCGTGAGGATCCTCGAGAAATTGAATATGCGTTCAAAAAACATTCTGGCGATGACCCGTATAAAATCGGCGATTGTCGATCAGAAACTGTGATCTTTTGCCTTACCTCGAGAAAACCGGGGCCTCAGGTTTCGCCCTGAGGGGGTTTGGCGGGCGCGGTATACCAGTTCTCTTTGGCAACCATTACGCTGCCCTCTGGCTGCATAACAAAATTCGGAGACATGATCTGCACGTTAAATTCGTTAAACACATCCTGTATCTGGCTATGCAGCTCATTGCGGGCAACCGCGAGGGACTGGTCGGGCAGCAGACGAACCTGCAACTCGTAGGCGATATACCAGTCCATTAACCCTAACTGGCGCACCAGCGGCGGCTCGGAAAGATCAATCCCTTTTGCCCGTTTCGCGGCCAGCTCCAGCATGGCATGCACCTGACGCCATGGGGTGTCATAACCAATAGTGACGCTGACCGTCAGATTGAGGCTGCCATCAGGCTGTAGCGCGCTAAGGTTGGTGATCTTACCGCTCACCACCACCGCATTGGGCACGGTAACGACATAATTTTCCCGGGTAATAATTTTGGTCGCCAGCATGCCTATTTCACTGACCTTACCTTCGTTATCCGCCACCCGAATGACATCGCCTTTACGCAGTGCGCGGGAGTAAATCAGGACCAGACCGCTCATGGCATGGTTCATCACCCCTGCCGAACCCAGCGTTAACATCAGGCCGAAGAAGACGCTAATACCTTTAAACGCCAGTGAGTTTGCGCCGGGGAGAAACGGCCAGGCAGCGGAGAGAGCAAATAGCCAGACGGCGACGGAAATGAGCTTACGGGTAGCCCCCACGGTTTCCGGATGTACGCCGGGAAGTTGCAGACGACCAGCCTCCACCTGATTCAGCACCATCCTCAGAAGCTTCAGAATAAAAGCGGTAATGAGGAAAATGATCAGAACAATCGTCAGCCCCGGCAAAGCCGAGACAATCGCCAGGGCAATTTGCTGCACCACGCGAAGCGACCAGTCTCCCAGCGACGTGCCCCACACCCGCGTCCACGGAAACAGACTGAATGCCCAGCTCAGCCAGACGTAAAAGCCGATTAAACCCAGCAGGAACATCAGCAAGGCGTAAAGCCGAATCTCAATGGCGCCAATGTACCGCCGCCAGCTTTGCGGCACCCGGCTGCGATTCTCCACAATACGCAGACGGTAGACGCGTCGAAACCAGCGCCAGGATCGCCAGGCGCCATAGCAGAGCAGCAAAAGCGCCAGCAGGCCAGCGGCAGCTTTTACCGTCGACAGCGCCAGCCAGCCGGTATCGTATTGATCGCGCAGCGCCATTCTCTGCGCTTCCATGCGCGCCAGCACGCGCTGCGCGGCCTGATCGAGGGTGAGATCGTCCCCTTCGTCCAAATCCCCTTCCGTCAGCAGCATCACGGGCTTACCGTTCATCACGATCAGCCGCCCCTGCTGGTTATAGCGGGTCACGGGGACGATAGTGAGCGGCTCACGCACGTCCGCCTCGGTAAAATTGCGCAGGGTGTTGCGGATGCGTAAAACGCGCTCCTCCGGCGTGGTCAGGCCAAATTTCGCCTGAAGCATGACGATCGGCTGATGAAAGATATAGACCGTCCGGGCGCGCTCCTGCTCAGAAGGCGCCTGGCGGGGTTCAGCGGCATACGATGAGAAGGCGCTCAGGGAGGCAAAACAGAACGCAAACGCGAGCAGGATCTTTTTCATCCTCACTACCCCAAATCAGAAATCTTGTTGTTTTTCAGGCAACCCGCGAATGCCAGGTGGGTATGTTGAGAATAGTCCAGCCTTTCGTTTCTGCAACAAGCGACGGTGAGCGTGTTGCTCTCAATCACAATATATGTATTATGTTATAACATAACAATTTGGGATTGTGTTCTATGTTACTTAAAAAAGGGTTATTTCTGGCTTTATTGCTCTCCACGGCGCCTGCCGCTTTCTCAGCAACCTCCTGGCCCCTCACGATTGAAAATTGCGGCGTAAAGCAGACCTTTGCGCAGGCTCCTCAGCGCGTCGTGACCGTGGGACAGCATGAAACAGAATTACTGCTCGCACTGGGGCTGGAGAAAAAGATCGCCGCAACGTCGGTCTGGTTCGGCAAGCTCCCGGATCAGCTGGCAGATGCCGGGAAAAATATCCCCCGGCTTGCAGATAATTCCCCCTCATTTGAAGCCGTGGTGGGACAGAAACCTGAGCTCGTTCTCGCGCAGTATCACTGGCACATTGGTCCGCAGGGAGAAGTGGGAACCCGTGAGCAGTTTGCCTCGCTGGGGATTAATACGTGGATCTCTCCTGCCGACTGCACGGATAAAGCGGTGACGGAAACGTCAAACGCAGACGGAGCACGCAGCGCGCCGTTTTCGCTGGCCGAAATTACACGGGAAGTGACAGATCTGGCGACGATATTTGATGTTTCCGCGCGAGGTGAGCAGCTTAATCATACGCTGACGGAACGTATCAAAAAGGCCCAGGCGCGCGTCTCAGCGAAACCGCTTCGCGTCGTATTCTGGTTCTCAAGTAGCCGTCTGAATGGCGATCCCTGGGTGGCGGGGAATTACGGCGCGCCTGGCTGGATCAGCCGCACGCTGGGGTTGAAGAACATTATTGACTCTCATGACGAATGGCCGGCTGTAACCTGGGAACATATTGCCCAGTCGCAGCCGGACGTGATTGTTATCGCCGGGATGTCCCGCAGGCTCTACCCTGCCGATGACGTTGAGGTAAAAAAAGCATTCTTGCGTAATGACCCGGTGACGAAGAACATGCCTGCGGTCAGGAACAACCACATTATTGTGGTGCCGGCGATGTCGTTGAACCCTTCATTACGTAACGTCGATGCGGTTGAGCTTATCAGCGAGCGGCTGGCTTCTTTCCGGGATGAACAATGAGTCATTTCGCTTTTGACCGCCGCCAGCAAGGTTTACTGGCAGCAGGCGTCATGGCGCTGCCGCTAATGCTGGTTTTTGCCGCCAGTATCGGTGATATGCCGGTGTCGTATGCCAGTACCGGGAAAGCGATCCTCAACGGACTGGGTTTGACCTCTTATGCGTTGCCACAAACGGAGGAGGGTATCGTCTGGCAATATCGCATGAGCCGGGCAGTGATGGCCGCGTGCAGCGGCGGTGGCCTGGCGCTGTGCGGGCTGGTGTTACAGTCGATCCTGCGTAACCCTCTGGCTGAGCCTTATCTGCTGGGGATTTCCGCGGGCGCCTCGCTGGGGGCCGTCTGCGTGATGCTTCTCGGCATGGGGGGAAGCGTGATTGGCGTGAGCAGCGGTGCGTTTGTCGGCTCCTGCGCCGCCTTTGCGCTCATCATGGTGATTACAAACGGGATGAGTGAAAGCCCCTCGCGCATTTTGCTGGCCGGTATTGCGGGCACCCAGCTCTTCAACGCCATGACCGCGTACGTCGTCAGCACGTCCGCCAATGCCGAGCAGTCCCGTAGCGTCATGTTCTGGCTGATGGGGAGTCTGAGCGGCGTGCGCTGGCCTGACGCGCTGCTGGCGCTGGCCGTTACGCTTGCGGGTTTACTGGTGGTATTGCTCTTTTCCCGGGCGCTGGACACCTTCACCTTCGGGGATGAGGTCTCCACCACGCTGGGGATCCCGGTTACCGCCGTGCGTATTGTCTTATTGCTGACCTGTGCCGTTGTCACCGCCACGTTGGTGAGCGCTACAGGCGCAGTGGGGTTTGTCGGGCTGGTCATTCCCCATGTGACGCGCATGCTATGCGGGCCGGGCCATCGCCGCTCGATCCCGCTGACGTTTCTCATCGGCGCCCACTTTATGATCCTTGCCGATATCGTCTCACGCACGCTGATCGTGCACCAGGTTCTGCCCATCGGGGTGGTGACTGCGCTGGTGGGCGCCCCCGTCTTTGTGGCGTTGCTTTATCAAAACCGAAAGGAGCATCCATGAATATTACAGTGGCCGGGTTAACCGTAACCCGACAGGCGCAGACGGTGCTTAAGGATATCGATCTCGACCTGCCATCCGGGCAGATTGTCGGCCTGTTAGGGCCAAACGGCTCAGGCAAGTCGACGCTGCTGCGCTGCCTCGCCGGGCTGTTTCCACGACACAGCGAACGTGTTGCGCTTAATGGCACAACGCTTGGCTTGATGCCGCTGAAAATACGGGCGCAGCACATGGCGTTTGTCCCGCAACATGCTGAGGTCGACGGGGAACTGACCGTTGAGGATATTGTCAGGCTGGGGCGTACGCCCTACCGGAAAACATTCCAGAGAACCACGCGCGACGATGAGGCTGCGGTTGAACAGGCGATTGGCCTGATGCAGTTATGCAGCTTACGCCAGCGGCGATGGCACTCTTTGTCAGGCGGAGAACGACAGCGAAGTCAGATAGCCCGCGCGCTGGCCCAGCAGCCGCAGGTGCTGTTGCTCGATGAACCGACAAACCACCTGGACATTCAGCACCAGCTGGAGCTGATGCGGCTCGTTTCACAGCTGCCGCTTACGGTGGTGGTTGCACTGCACGATCTCAATCTTGCGGCCAATTATTGCCAGCGTCTGATCCTCCTGAAGGCCGGGCAGATCGCAGCCACGGGTGCGCCCGAAGCGGTGCTGACGCCCTCGAACATCGCGGATACCTGGTGCGTAAAAGCTCAGGTCTGTAAGGCCGACGCCGGGATCACGATAAGCTATAACATGGGTAACATGGCGGAGAGCCAGAACAAAAGCAAAAACCCCTGCGATATTGCTATCGCAGGGGTTTTGAATTTGGCGGAAGCGTAGAGATTCGAACTCTAGAACCCTTTCGGGTCGCCGGTTTTCAAGACCGGTGCCTTCAACCGCTCGGCCACGCTTCCTAAGTGAGGCGAACTATAAACACCTCACCGCGCGCTGTAAAGGGTGCGCGCATTCGTTCGCTTTAAAAATAGCCAAAATGCGTTTAATCGGTTGAATAGACAACAGATTGGCCGTTTTACCAGCATAATATCCACCGCGGATCGTTAGTGCTTTTTGATGTACATATCTTTGGTGTAGTAGTAGCCAAGCTTATCCGGCGTGAAGCCCCCTACCCACGGTTTCACCAGGTGCGTGCGCACGTAGTGGTAGACAGGGATCGCCGGCACATCGCGCCCCAGCAGATCTTCTGCCTGCTGGTAGAACTTACCGCGCTCCTCCGCCGTTTTCGCCTTCGCCGCATTCACCAGAGCCAGATCGTATTCCGGATTGCTGTACTGAGTGGTGTTTTGGCTGTCACCGGTACGGAAGTTATTCAGGAAGGTTGCGGCGTCATCGTAATCAGCAATCCAGGCGTAGCGCACCGCGTCAAAGTTATGGGTGTGCATGGTATCAAGCATGGTTTTCCACTCCTGGTTTTGCAGCTTCGCCTCTACGCCGAGGTTCTTCTTCCACATCGAGCTGGCGGCAATCGCAATACGCTGGTGCGATTCCGAGGTGTTATAGAGGAGATTAAAGCTGAGCGGATGGCTGTCGTTAAATCCGGCTTCGGCCAGCAGTTTTTTCGCCTCGGCAATGCGTTTATCCATCGGCCAGCTGGCGTAATCAGGGTTCTGTAACTTGACGCCGCCAATATCCGGCTGGCTGATGAGCCATGCCGGGCGTTGCCCCTGCCCTAAAACTTTCCCGGCGATAATATCTTTATCCAGCGCCAGATTCAGCGCCTTACGCACGCGGGCGTCGCTGAACGGCGGCCGGGTGGTGTTGAATTCGTAATAATAGGTGGCAAGCTGCGGCGATACGTCCAGCTCGTTCCCCAGCGTTTTCTTCAGCTGAGCAAACTGGTTGATCGGCACCGTGTAGGCGATGTCGATTTCGCCCGCTTTGTAGCGGTTGACGTCAGCGGCTTCGGAGGAAATGGGCAGATAGGTCACCTTGTTGATGACGGTATGTTCGTTATCCCAGTATTTCGGGTTTCGCACCGCCACAATGCGTTCGTTCACCACCCACTGTGACAGTTTATAGGCCCCGCTGCTGACGAAGTGCTCCGGTTTGGTCCACTTATCACCGAAACGACCTACCAGGACTTTATCTATCGGCACCAGAGACGGGTGAGCCAGCATCGCCAGGAAAGCAGCATTTGGCTGGTTGAGCGTAACTTCCAGCGTGGTGTCATTGATGGCTTTCACGCCCAGCGACTCGGGTGCTTTTTTGCCTTCTGCGATATCAGTGCCGTTGACGATACGCATACTGCCGGGATAGCTGGCATACGGAGAGACGGTTTTCGGGTCGACCAGTCGCTGCCAGCTCCAGACAATATCTTCCGCGGTGATGGGGGTGCCATCGCTCCAGGTTATGCCCGGG
Organism: Enterobacter sp. CM29; assembly: GCF_013179605.1. Classification (NCBI taxonomy): domain Bacteria; kingdom Pseudomonadati; phylum Pseudomonadota; class Gammaproteobacteria; order Enterobacterales; family Enterobacteriaceae; genus Enterobacter; species Enterobacter sp. CM29. The sequence continues at coordinate 20,330 of NZ_JABMCU010000053.1, forward strand.
CGCAGATGGAAAGTCCAGACGGTGTTATCTTTATTTTCCCATTTCTCCGCCAGGCGCGGCTGGATTTCACCTGCCGGAGAGACGCTGACCAGCCCGTCGAATAAATCACTGATAATATTGAATTCGACATCGCTTTCGACTTTATGCGGGTCGAGCGAGGCGGGTTCACTGCCGTTGTTCCTGACCAGTTCCTGCTTATCTGCCAGCTGGGTTCCTGCCGGCACGTTAGCCGCCCAGGTTGCCGTGCTGGCGCACAGGACCCCTGCGGTTAACAAAGAGAGCGTAAAGTGCATGCGTGTTTGTGGTTTCATTTCCTTCGCCTTATTGTCTGTTTTTATGACGATCCGGAAATAACTCTTAGCGGCCTTAGGGAAATAACGCAATATTTTTCAGTGACCTATAAGAGGTTGATCTGAATACGCCTTGCATACCGCACTTCATTCTGAGTAAAAAGGCTTTACCAGAATAAAAAACCAGCATAATCCCTAAGGGGCTGAGTAAAGATGGGTAAAACCACTTTGCGTCTGCCGCGCCGTTTCCTATTCTTTGCGCTAATTACATCTGTCATAAGAGAGTGACTCATGGATCGTATAATTACTTCTTCACGCGACCGCACATCGCTACTCAGCACCCATAAGGTGCTGCGCAATACCTATTTCATGCTCAGCCTGACGCTGGCGTTTTCGGCGATCACCGCGACGGCCAGCACCGTACTGATGCTGCCTTCTCCGGGCCTGATCCTGACGCTGGTGGGTATGTATGGTCTGATGTTCCTGACCTATAAAACCGCGGATAAACCGGTGGGTATTCTCTCCGCTTTCGCCTTCACCGGCTTCCTGGGCTACATCCTGGGGCCAATCCTGAACGCCTATCTGTCTGCCGGAATGGGCGACGTGATTGGTATGGCGCTGGGCGGTACCGCGCTGGTGTTCTTCTGCTGCTCGGCCTACGTGCTGACCACCCGTAAGGACATGTCCTTCCTCGGCGGTATGCTGATGGCGGGTATTGTGATTGTGCTGGTCGGTATGCTGGCGAACATCTTCCTGCAATTGCCTGCTCTGCATCTGGCAATCAGCGCGGTGTTTATCCTGATTTCATCCGGCGCAATCCTGTATGAAACCAGCAACATCATTCACGGCGGTGAGACGAACTATATCCGCGCCACCGTGAGCCTGTATGTGTCGCTGTACAATATTTTTGTCAGCCTGCTGAGTATCCTGGGCTTCGCCAGCCGCGATTAACTCACCGTGCTGTGAACAAAGCCCCGCTTATGCGGGGCTTTGTTTTTTTGGTAGACTGAGGCGGTTTTTGACTAACGCGTGAATGAATATGTTGAGTTTTGAAGGCAAAGAGATCGAAACCGATAATGACGGTTATCTGAAAGAGAGCAGCCAGTGGAGCGAAGCGCTGGCGGAGAAAATTGCGGAAAGCGAAGGAATTACCCTCTCCCCGGAACACTGGGAAGTGGTGCGCTTTGTGCGCGAATTCTACCTCGAATTCAACACCTCTCCGGCTATCCGCATGCTGGTCAAAGCCATGGCGAATAAATTTGGCGAAGAGAAAGGCAACAGCCGTTATCTGTATCGCCTGTTTCCGAAAGGCCCGGCTAAACAGGCGACAAAAATTGCCGGCCTGCCAAAGCCGGTAAAATGCATTTAATAGCGAATACTGAAGTCAGCGTATTCCCGGCCGGGTTGATGCGGTTCCGTTAGCACCTTATCAACCCGCGCGCTGCGCGGTCCGCCCGCTTTCAGCCACGCCACCAGCTTCTCTACCCGATCCGCCTCACCGCAGGCCACAACCTCCACGCTGCCATCATCCATGTTACGCGCATACCCCGTCAGTCCGAGCTGAAGGGCTTCGCGCTGGGTGCTGTAGCGGAATCCGACGCCCTGTACAAGGCCATGGACCCAGGCAATGGTGCATACATTTGACATCATCCTTCTCCTTATCCGACTGGCGCGTTGCATTTCCTAGCTGAAGTCGGGAAAATGGCGGCCATTTCATTGGAATCGACAGAATAGCAAATTATGAGTGTACGTTTAGTGTTAGCCAAAGGGCGCGAGAAGTCATTACTGCGCCGCCATCCCTGGGTCTTTTCCGGCGCGGTTGCCCGCATGGAAGGTAAAGCCAGCCTCGGTGAAACCATCGATATTGTTGACCATCAGGGGAAATGGTTAGCACGCGGCGCATACTCGCCTGCATCTCAGATCCGCGCGCGCGTCTGGACGTTCGATAAAGAAGAAGCCATCGATATCGACTTCTTTGTCCGTCGTCTGCAACAGGCGCAGCAGTGGCGCGAGTGGCTGGCAAAGCGTGACGGGCTGGACAGCTATCGTCTGATTGCCGGTGAATCCGACGGGCTGCCGGGCGTGACCATTGACCGCTTCGGCAATTTCCTGGTGTTGCAGCTGCTGAGCGCCGGGGCGGAATACCAGCGTGCCGCGCTAATTAGCGCCCTGCAAACCCTGTTCCCGGAATGTGCCATTTACGACCGCAGCGACGTGGCGGTACGTAAAAAAGAGGGCATGGAGCTGACCCAGGGCCCGGTCACCGGCGAACTGCCGCCTGCCCTGCTGCCTATCGAGGAGCACGGCATGAAGCTGCTGGTGGACATCCAGGGCGGCCATAAGACCGGTTATTATCTCGACCAGCGTGACAGCCGTCTGGCAACGCGCCAGTACGT
>NZ_JABMCU010000054.1:0-22960 GCF_013179605.1 Enterobacter sp. CM29
TAAACGGCGAGCTGAAGGCCGGGAGCCAGCTTGAGCTGGGCGAGGCGCGCTATGCCGTGACCGCTGTCGGCGACGTCGCTGAACAAAACCTGCGCGAGCTGGGGCACATCACCCTGCGTTTTGACGGGCAGCCGCAGGCGGAGTATCCCGGCACGGTTCACGTTGAGGGGCCGGTTCCGCAGGCTGTCACACCAGGCTGTACGTTAAAATTTGTTGCGTAATTAAGGAGAAACACATGAGTCAGGTTGCCGTTGTCATTGGTGGGGGACAAACCTTAGGCGAGTTCCTCTGCCGTGGGCTTGCCGCAGAGGGTTATCGCGTGGCGGTAGTGGACATTCAGAGTGCAAAAGCCGCCCGTGTGGCGGACGCCATCAACACCGAGTTTGGCGAAGGGATGGCGTACGGATTTGGTGCCGACGCCACCAGCGAGCAGAGCGTGATGGCGCTGGCCCGCGGCGTGGACGAGATATTTGGGCGTATCGACCTGCTGGTCTACAGCGCGGGGATCGCGAAAGCGGCCTTTATCAGCGATTTCGAACTGGGGGATTTTGACCGCTCGTTGCAGGTGAATCTGGTGGGCTATTTCCTCTGCGCCCGTGAGTTTTCCCGGCTGATGATCCGCGATGGTATTCAGGGGCGCATCATTCAGATCAACTCGAAATCCGGGAAAGTGGGCAGCAAGCACAACTCCGGCTACAGCGCGGCGAAGTTTGGCGGCGTGGGGCTGACGCAGTCTCTGGCGCTGGATCTGGCCGAATACGGCATCACCGTTCACTCGCTGATGCTGGGTAACCTGTTGAAATCGCCGATGTTCCAGTCCCTGCTTCCGCAGTACGCCTCCAAGCTCGGCATCAAAGCTGAAGAAGTGGAGCAGTACTACATCGACAAAGTGCCGCTCAAGCGCGGGTGTGATTATCAGGACGTGCTGAACATGCTGCTGTTTTACGCCAGCCCGAAAGCCTCGTACTGCACCGGGCAGTCGATTAACGTCACCGGTGGGCAGGTGATGTTCTGAGTTTAATCCCCGGTGGCACTGCGCTTACCGGGGCTACAACCCCCGTAGGCCGGGTAAGGCGCAGCCGCCACCCGGCAATTAAGGAACCGATATGGTAACCGCATTAATCACCTTCGCCGCCCTCGCCTGGATCTGCCAGATGGCGTTTGGCGGCTGGCAGATCCATCAGTTTAACCGCGCCTTTGACGCCCTGTGCCAGAAAGGCCGTGTGGGCGTCGGGCGTTCCGGCGGACGCTTCAAACCGCGGGTTGTCGTCGCTGTTGCGCTGGATGAAAACAATAAGGTCTGCGATTCCCTCATCATGCGCGGCATGACCGTCTTTGCCCGCCCGGTGAAAATCCAGGCGATCAACGGCATTTTGCTGCATGAATTACAACCTGATGTGATCTTCCCCCATGATTCACTCTGTCAGAATGCACTATCATTAGCGCTTAATCTGAAACATGGATAATTTCGTTGTGAAAGTTATAAACTTGCGGAATTATCATTTCGCAACGTAAGGAACGAAGCGCCTATGAAACCACGTCAGCGGCAGGCGGCCATACTTGAGCATCTGCAAAAGCAGGGAAAGTGCTCGGTAGAGGATCTGGCCCACTACTTTGACACCACCGGCACGACAATACGCAAGGACCTGGTGTTGCTCGAAAACTCCGGCGCCGTCATTCGTACCTACGGCGGCGTGGTGCTCAATAAAGACGAAGCCGACCCGCCTATCGATCACAAGACGCTGATTAATACGCACCAGAAAGCGCTGATTGCCGAAGCTGCGGTCAAATTTATCCAGGACGGCGATTCCATCATCCTCGACGCTGGCAGTACCGTCCTACAGATGATCCCGCTGCTCAGCCGCTTTAATAACATCACCGTGATGACCAACAGCCTGCACATCGTCAATGCCCTGTCAGAGTTCGACAGCGAGCAGACCATCCTGATGCCCGGTGGCACCTTCCGTAAAAAATCCGCGTCGTTTCACGGGCAGCTGGCGGAGAATGCCTTCGACCACTTCAGCTTCGATAAGCTGTTTATGGGCACGGACGGCATCGACCTCAACGCGGGCGTGACCACCTTCAACGAGGTGTTCAGCGTCAGCAAAGCGATGTGCAACGCCGCGCGGGAAGTGATTTTGATGGCGGACTCGTCGAAGTTTGGCCGTAAAAGCCCCAACATTGTCTGTAGCCTTGAAAGCGTCGATAAGCTGATTACCGACGCAGGTATCGATCCGGCATTTAAAAAAGCGCTGGAAGCGAAGGGCATCGACGTGATCGTAACCGGAGAGAAAAATGAGTGATTTTCTGTTAAACGCAGGCCGCCAGACTCTGCTGCTGGAGCTACAGGAAGCCAGCCGCCTGCCGGAGCGTCTGGGTGAGGATTTTGTTCGTGCAGCCAACACCATTATCCACTGCGAGGGCAAAGTGATCGTGGCGGGTATCGGTAAATCCGGTCATATCGGCAAGAAGATTGCCGCGACGCTTGCCAGCACCGGCACACCGGCGTTCTTCGTGCATCCTGCCGAAGCGCTGCACGGCGATCTGGGGATGATCGAAAGCCGCGACGTGATGCTGTTTATCTCCTACTCCGGTTCAGCCAAAGAGCTGGATCTCATCATCCCTCGCCTGCAAGAAAAATCGGTGGCCCTGTTAGCGATGACCGGCAAATCCCGTTCGCCGCTGGCGCTGGCCGCGAAAGCAACGCTGGATATTTCCGTTGAGCGCGAAGCCTGCCCGATGCACCTGGCACCGACCTCCAGCACCGTCAACACGCTGATGATGGGCGACGCGCTGGCGATGGCGGTGATGCAGGCGCGCGGCTTTAACGAAGAGGATTTCGCCCGTTCCCATCCTGCTGGCGCGCTTGGGGCACGTCTTCTCAACAAGGTTCACCATCTGATGCGCACGGACGATGCCATTCCTCAGGTCAAACTCGACACCAGCGTGATGGACGCCATGCTGGAGCTGAGCCGCACCGGGCTGGGGCTGGTTGCGGTATGCGACAACGACCGCCAGGTGAAGGGCGTCTTCACCGACGGCGACCTGCGCCGCTGGCTGGTGGGCGGCGGCAAGCTGGAGGCGCGGGTATCCGAAGCAATGACCCGGGGCGGGCTGACGCTGAATGCCGACAGCCGCGCCATTGAAGCCAAAGAGGTGCTCATGAAGCGCAAAATCACCGCTGCGCCGGTGGTGGACGAGCACGGCAGGCTGTGCGGCGCGATCAACCTGCAAGACTTCTACCAGGCGGGGATTATTTAACCCTTAAGCCCCAGACGTTTCGCCAGCCTGTGAAGGTTGGCGACGTCCATCTCCAGCGCCCGCGCGCATGCCGCCCAGCTGCGGTTATTCTGCTCCAGGGCGCGGGTGATCATCTGACGCTGGAACGCATCCGTCGCCTCGCGCAGGTTTTCGTTCACGCTCTCAGGTATCACCGGCTTCACGGACGGCGTCGTTTCCTCATGCAGCGCGAAATGGCGCGCATGGATAACCACTTCATCCCCCGAACGCGTAGCCCGCGCCAGCACCACCGCGCGGTGAATCGCATGTTCCAGTTCACGCACGTTACCCGGCCAGCCGTAGCTCAGCAGGTGCGTCCTCGCGCCGGGGCTTAGCACCACGCGGGAAAGCCCCATTTTGAGCCGACACTGTTCGCAGAAAAAGCCCGCCAGCAGCACCACATCATCGCCCCGCTCGCGCAGCGGCGGCACCGTGAGCGGGAACACGCTCAGACGGTGGAACAGATCGGCGCGGAAATTCCCCGCCAGCACCTCTTCGCGCAGATCGCGGTTCGTCGCCGCCAGCACGCGCACATCCACGCGTAAGCTGCGATCGTCACCCACGCGTTGAATATCGCCATACTGCAACACCCGCAGCAGTTTGGCCTGGAGCGAAAGGGAGAGTTCGCCAATTTCATCGAGGAACAGCGTGCCGTTATCAGCCATTTCGAACTTGCCGCTGCGGTTGCTGATCGCCCCGGTAAAGGCTCCTTTGACGTGTCCGAACAGCTCGCTTTCCGCCACGCTTTCCGGCAGCGCCGCGCAGTTGAGATAGACCAGCGGATTCACCGCACGGGGCGAGGCTTCGTGGATCGCTTTCGCCACCAGCTCTTTACCGGTGCCGGTCTCCCCGAAGATCAGCACGTTCAAATCAGACGCGGCGACAATCTCAATCTCTTTTTTAAGCTGCGCCATGCCCGGCGAAAGGCCAATCATTTCGGTGTGCGCCACCTGCTCAAACGCCGTCGGGCTACCCGGAAGAATATTCTGGCTCTCCAGCTGTTCTATCAGCAGGGCGTTGTTCAGCGCCCCGGCCGCCAGCGCGGCAATCAGCCGTAGCTCTTCGTCGCTGAAGGTATCGAACTGATCCGGCGACATGCCATCGAGGGTTAACGCGCCAATCAGGTTCTGCCCGGCAAACAGCGGCAGGCCGATACAGGCGTGCACCTTCAGGCTCTCCTGGCCGGGGATCAGGCCGTCGTACGGATCGGGCAGATCGCTGTCTGCCGGGAAACGCACCACATCACCCGCACGGGCGATGGTTTCCAGACGCGGGTGGCCCTCCAGGGTAAAGCGCCGCCCGAGTACGTCCTTCGCCAGACCGTCGATAGCCAGCGGAATAAACTGCCGCCCTTCGTAACGCAGCAGCGCTGAGGCATCGCAATCCAGCACGTGGCGCAACGTGGAGATCAGCCGCTGAAAGCGGTCCTGATGACCAATACCGGTTTGTAGTTCTATGGCGATCTTCGCCAGCACATCTACGGAAAAGCTCATCTCTGCCTCACTGTCATTTTGACAACACATAGTGTCATATTGACAATTTTTAAGATAGTCAAAATGACTACCCATTAGGGAGAATAAAAATATAAATACATTATTTTCAATGAGTTAAAAAACTGGCACGCAACTTGATATATGACAGTCATCTTATTTGAAAACGCCGTATTAAGTTGAGGTTGCTATGTCTATTCTGGTTAAAAATAACATTCATTGGGTGGGTCAACGTGACTGGGAAGTACGTGATTTTCACGGGACGGAATACAAAACGCTGCGCGGCAGCAGCTACAACAGCTATCTGATTCGTGAAGGTAAAAACGTTCTGATCGATACCGTCGATCACAAATTCAGCCGCGAGTTCGTGCAGAACCTGCGCAGCGAAATCGATTTGAATGACATCGACTACATCATCATCAACCACGCGGAAGAGGATCACGCCGGGGCGCTGACCGAGCTGATGTCCCACATTCCGGATACCCCGATCTACTGCACCACCAACGCCATTGACTCCATCAACGGCCACCACCACCATCCAGAGTGGAACTTCCACACTGTAAAAACCGGCGACACGCTGGATATCGGCAACGGCAAACAGCTGATCTTCGTGGAAACCCCAATGCTGCACTGGCCGGACAGCATGATGACCTACATGACCGGTGACGCGGTGCTGTTCAGCAACGACGCCTTCGGCCAGCACTACTGCGACGAACGTCTGTTCAACGACGAAGTGGATCAGACCGAGCTGTTCGAACAGTGCCAGCGCTACTACGCCAACATCCTGACGCCGTTCAGCCGTCTGGTCACGCCAAAAATCACCGAGATCCTCGGCTTCAACCTGCCGGTGGATATGATTGCCACCTCCCACGGCGTGGTATGGCGTGAAAATCCAACCCAGATCGTCGAGCTGTACCTGAAGTGGGCGGCGGACTATCAGGAAGACCGCATCACCATCTTCTACGACACCATGTCCAACAACACCCGCATGATGGCGGACGCCATTGCCCAGGGCATCAACGAAGTGGACCCGAACGTGGCAGTGAAAATCTTCAACGTGGCGCGCAGCGATAAGAATGAGGTATTGACCAACGTCTTCCGCTCCAAAGGCGTGCTGGTGGGTACCTCCACCATGAATAACGTGATGATGCCGAAAATTGCCGGACTGGTGGAAGAGATGACCGGCCTGCGCTTCCGTAACAAACGCGCCAGCGCCTTTGGTTCACACGGCTGGAGCGGCGGCGCGGTAGACCGTCTCTCCACCCGTTTACAGGATGCCGGTTTTGAGATGTCCCTGAGCCTGAAGGCGAAATGGCGTCCGGATCTCGACGCGCTGGAAATCTGTCGCCAGCACGGTCGCGACATTGCCCGCCAGTGGGCGCTTGCGCCGCTGCCGGAAACCGCACCCGCCGCGGCTGCTGCGCCGGAAGCCGTAGCAGAAGCCGCTCCTGCCGCTGCCGACCTCGGCCCCTGCATGCAGTGCAGCGTCTGCCAGTGGATTTACGATCCCGAGCTGGGCGAGCCGTTGCAGGATGTCGCGCCGGGTACACCGTGGAGCGAGGTGCCGGACAACTTCCTCTGCCCGGAATGTTCCCTCGGAAAAGACGTCTTTGATGAACTGGCAACGGAGGCAAAATGAGCCACGGCATCGTCATTATCGGCTCGGGCTTTGCCGCCCGCCAGCTGGTGAAAAATATCCGCAAACAGGATGCTAACGTGCCGTTGACGGTGATCGCCGCCGACAGCATGGATGAGTACAACAAGCCTGATTTAAGCCACGTCATTAGCCAAAATCAGCGCGCCGACGATCTCACCCGCCAGACGGCGGGGGAGTTTGCAGAACAATTTAATCTGCGTCTGTTTCCGTACACCTGGGTCACCGATATCGACGCCGACGCCCACGTGGTGAACGCGAAAGATAAAACCTGGCAGTACGACAAGCTAGTGCTGGCGACGGGGGCATCTGCGTTTGTGCCGCCGGTTGAGGGCCGCGAGTTGATGGTCACGCTCAACAGTCAGCAGGAGTATCAGGCCAGCGAGACCCTGTTACGCGACGCCATGCGGGTGATGATTGTCGGCGGCGGGCTGATTGGCACCGAGCTGGCGATGGACTTCTGCCGGGCGGGAAAATCCGTCACCCTGGTTGACCACGCGGCCAGCATTCTGTCAGCGCTGATGCCGGCAGAAGTAAGCAGTCGCTTACAGCATCGTCTGACCGACATGGGCGTGCATCTGCTGCTGAAATCGCAGTTGCAGAGCCTGAGCAAAACCGAAACCGGCATTTGTGCGACGCTCGACCGCACCCGCAGGGTGGAAGTGGATGTGGTTATTGCGGCGACGGGGCTGCGCCCGGAAACCGCGCTGGCGCACCGCGCAGGCGCAGAGATCAATCGCGGCGTGAAGGTAGACAGCTACCTGCAAACCACCCAGCCGGACATTTATGCCCTGGGCGACTGCGCGGAAATTAACGGCCAGGTGCTGCCGTTCCTGCAACCGATTCAGTTAAGCGCCATGTTCCTGGCGAAAAACCTGCTCGGCGGCAACGCCCCGGTGAAATTACCCGCCATGCTGGTGAAGGTAAAAACGCCAGAACTACCGCTGCATCTCGCAGGTGAAACGCAGCGTCAGGATCTGGACTGGGAGATTGTCCTTTCGCCTCAGGGCATGGTGGCGCGCGGCACCGATACTGTCGGTCAGATGCGCGCCTTTGTGGTCAGCGAAGACAAAATGAAGGAGGCCTTTGCACTGCTGAAATCGTTACCTGCTTAACCCTCGTCATGCCGGGTGGCGCTCCGCTTACCCGGCCTACTTAACACCATAACGGTAAACCTTGTAGGCCCGCGCAAGCGTAGCGCCGCCGGGCAAAAACAGGGCTGCGTGGTTCAGGACCGCACCACCAGCGCGTCATAACCGCGCCAGCGGTAGTTCGCCATTGAGATCAGCCAGCAGGCGACAAACAGCCCGACCACCACAAACCCGGCGTCGCCCAGGTTATCGTTCACCGCACCAATCAGATCCCACACGCCGCCGCTGAGGGAGAACTTGTCCATCAGCAGACCCAGCGCTTCCAGCCCGCCGATAAACAGCGCCACCACCACCGAAGTGCCGGTGATGGTCATGTTGTAGTACAGCTTGCGCTGCGGCTTGTTGAATGCCCAGCCGTAGGCACCCACCATCAGCAGGTTATCGAGCGTATCCACCAGCGCCATGCCGCTGGCGAAGAGCGCCGGGAAGATCATGATCGACCACACCGACATCCCGCTGGAGGCGCTGGCGGCGGAGATCCCCAGTACGCCGATTTCGGTGGCCGTGTCAAAGCCGAGGCCAAACAGGAAGCCCACCAGATACATCTGCCAGCTTTTATTGACGAGGCGGAAGGTTTTGCCGAACAGCCAGTTCATGACGCCACCCTGGGCAGGCAGCGTGATGTCGCCCTGCACGGGCCTGCCGTGTTTCAGTGCCTGAAAACTGCGCCAGACGCCGCGCAGGATCACCATATTCACCAGCGCCATCGCCAGCAGGAAGGTGGCGGAGACGGCGGTGCCAATCAGGCTGCCGGTTTCGTGGAACCATTCCATATTTTTCTGAAACGCCGTGGCGGTGGCGGCGATGGCAATGGAGGCCAGCACCACGATGGTGGAGTGTCCGAGGGAAAACCATGCGCCCACGCCGGACGGGCGCTTGCCCTGCTGCATCATCTTACGCGTCACGGTATCAATCGCGGCGATATGGTCGGCATCCACCGCATGACGCAGTCCGTAACACCAGGCCAGCAGGCTGGCCGCCATCAGCGCCGTACTGCCGCTAAAGGTGTGCCACGCCAGCCCCCAGGCCAGCAGGTTAGCCATCACCAGAGCCAGCAGCAGGCACGCTGCACGAGGTTCATTGCGTAAAAGTCGTAACATTTTAAATCCTTTGTGAACATGATCGGGCGGCAGCAACCACCGCCTGCCCGAAGGAGATCGCTCCGTCGCCTGCGGGCAGGCGCGAAGGAAAAAGAAGCGTGAAATCAGAAAGGTAATGACGAAAGCGCGCGCGTAGCAGGCGGTTGTGAAGGACACCTCCGCTGAAGCACACCGTAGAGAGCGACCGTCGGCGCGCATGCGTTGCCGCCAGTTCGCTCAGCCCTTTTGCCAGCGCATCGTGAAAGGCCCAGGCGCGCTCGCCGGGTTCCGCCCGCCAGGCCAGCCACTGCTGCCAGAACAGCGCAAGGTTATCCGTCTTGAGCGTCACCGGATGATCAACCCCTGCACAGCGTTCGGCCAGCGCCTCCAGCCGGCACGCGGCTTCGCCCTCATAGCGTTGCGTTTCAATGCCCAGCGCACAGGCCACGGCGTCGAACAGACGACCACAGGAGGAGGCCCGCGGCGCATTGATACCGCGCGACACTGCCGTTGCCAGCAGCGGCCAGTTTTGACACTGTACCGCCTCTGTTTCCGGGTACTGCTGCCAGTCAGGTACGAACGCCAGACAGTGGGCGAGCAAATTGCGCCACGGCTGTTTTGCCGCCAGATCGCCCCCCGGCAGCGCAACGGCTGGCAGACCGCCCAGCGGTTCGCAGTCGCGATAGTTCACCCGCAGGCACTCGCCGCCCCACAGCGCGCCGTTCTCACCCATGCCGATCCCATCCAGCGTCAGGGCAATAACATCCCCGCCGTCGAGCGGCCAGCCGTTCTCCGCCAGACACGCTGCTGCATGCGCATGATGATGCAGCACGGTCTCAACGGGCAGCGCCTGCGCCCGGGCCCACTGTCGGGCGTGATATCCCGGATGGGCATCGCACACCACACGCTCTGGCTGGAAGGCGTAGATGTCCTGCATCGTCGAGAGCGCACTGCGCCACTGCGCCTCTACGCCCTCGTCGCTCAGATCGCCAAAATGCTGGCTCGGCACCGCCTGGTTGCCACGTACCAGGCAGAAGGTATTTTTCATCTCCGCGCCGGTGCATAACATGGGCGAGATGTCGCGGAATCCGGCGGGCAATGTGATGGCATCCGGCACAAAACCGCGTGCGCGACGCAGCATCGCACCGTCCCGATCCATTACTGAATCATCCATCCGTTGCAGGATGTCGCGGTTGTGCAGCAGGAAGCCGTCAGCGATGTCACTGAGTTCTTCCAGCGCCTGCTGGTTGCTTATGGCGGGTGGATGGCCGCTGAGGTTGCCGGAGGTCATCACCAGCGGGCGCTGGCAGTCCAACATCAGCAAATGCTGGAGCGGGTTCGCAGGTAGCATCACGCCAATTGTATTCAGCCCCGGCGCAATCTCCTCAGGAAACGCAGGAAGGCAGGCTTTTGGCGTCAGCACAATCGGCGCAGCGGGTGAACCTAACAGCGTCTGGATGGCCTCCGGCAGATCGTTCGCATGCGGGATCATTACCGCCAGCGGCTTGGTCGGGCGCTGCTTGCGTGCCCGCAATTTCCGAATCGCCTGTGGGTTAAGCGCGTCGCAGACCAGGTGAAATCCGCCCAGCCCTTTGACCGCCACAATCCCGCCGTTTTTCAATCTCTCCACCGCCGCGCTTAACGCCGATTCGCGGGTGGTGGCAGCATCCCCGGCTTGCCACTCCAGCTGCGGCCCGCAGTCCGGGCAGGCCACCGGCTGGGCGTGAAAACGCCGGTCAGCCGGGTTGCGGTACTCCGTTTCACAGGGCACACAGAGCGGGAATGGCGCCATTGACGTGGCCGGGCGGTCATAGGGCATGGCGCGGATAATGGTAAACCGCGGCCCGCAGTGGGTGCAGTTGATAAACGGGTAGCGATAACGGCGCTCGCGCGGATCGCGCATCTCCGCCAGGCATGCGGGACAGGTGGCGGCATCCGGGACGATTTGCGTATCCATCGCCCCGCTCTCGCTGTGGCGGATGACAAACTCGTCCGGCAGCGTATTCCAGCTGTACGGCTGCGTTTCAACGCGATCGATGCGCGCCAGCGGTGGGCAGTCCTGGCGCAGTCTCGCGGTAAAGTCACCCCCACTACCCGCGAGACGCACCAGGACACCCTCTCCGTCGTTGCACACGTCGCCCGCCAGCCCCAGCTGGTGTGCAAGCTGCCAGACGAAGGGACGAAATCCTACCCCCTGCACCTTGCCGCGCACCCGAAGCTGTACGCCGTTAACGCGCATTGCAGCTTAAAACAGCAGCGATGACGAGGTGTCGAACGCCGCACGGCGGCGTTTTTCGGCACTCATCTGTTCGAGCTTATCGCGATCGACGCAGACCAGCGCATGCGTCGGACAGGCTTCCATACACGCCGGACCGGCGTCGCGGTGGTAGCAGAGGTCACATTTATTGGCTTCGGCTTTCTCCGCGCGCACACTGAGCCCGATACCGCTGTTGCGCACCACCGGGCGAACGACCACCTCCATCGCGCCATACGGACACGCCACCACACAGGTTTTGCACCCGATGCAGCGCTCCTGCATCACATGCACGAAGCCTTTCTCGCGCTTAATCGCCCCGTTCGGACAGACGTTGGCGCACGGCGCGTCTTCGCACTGGCGACAGATAGCGGCGGTGGAAATATTCACGCCTTTAATGACGTGGATGCGCGGCAGGAAGGTGTCGGGGGTCAGGGAGGCGCAATCCTGCTCCGCCTGATGGGACACCACGCACGCCACTTCACAGGTACGGCAACCAATGCATTTGCTGGCATCGGCCATAATAAAACGGTTCATCTGCTTCTCCGGCATAACTGTTATGCGCGAAGCTATTCATAAACCGTGCCAATATTTAATACATTGATTTTAAAGCGAAATAAAAAAGAAGAGGATCTGTCATCGTCATTTGTGACGATGACAGATGTCGACGTCAGCGATGCGGGCCGTCAATGACGGAGCCGCGCAGGATAAGCTCGCCGGAAAAAGTTTGCTGAGGCTTAAACTCACCGCCGTCGAGCATGAAGATCAGGCGGCTGATGGTCTCCTGGATCATCTCCGTTACCGGAATACGCACGCTGGAGAGGGACGGCACGATATAGGGCGCGATTGCCACGTCGTCAAAGCCGATGACGGACACCGCGCCCGGCGTGGCGACGCCGCTCTCGTGCAACTGCCTGATGGCGCCAATCGCCATATCGTCGTTACTCGCCACCAGCGCGGTAAACGTTTCGCCGCGGGTGAGCAGCTGAGAGACCGCCGCCGCGCCGCTGGCCGGGCTCCACTTCCCTTCGGCGATCAGCGCGTCACGCAGGGCAATGCCGTGCTGCGCCAGCGCGTCCTTGTAGCCGGAAAGACGCTCCACGCCGGTGGGGGAATCCAGCGAACCGGTGATAAACGCAATCTCCCGGTGGCCTTTCGCGATCAACTGCGATACTGCGTCCTGACACGACGCTTTATGATCGGACCAGACGCTGTGGCTGCTGTTTTTCCGCAAACGGCGGTTGAGCACCATAATCGGCTGCTCGCATTTCTCAATAATTTCGTCCAGCGCTTCCACGCTCAGAAAACGCGGGTAGATGATCACCGCGTCGCAGCGCATGTCGAGCAGGTACTGGATCGCCTCGCGCTCCTCTTCGGCGCTGTGCTTGCCGTCCGCCAGGATCAGCTGACGCCCCTTCTCTTCCGTCATCCGCGCGGCGTTAAACAGCAGCTCGCTAAAGTAGACCCCATGGTACAGGGTGTTTGTCACCACCAGCCCCAGGGTCTGGGTGCGTTTGGTCGCCAGGTTTCGCGCCAGCAGATTGGGGCGATACCCGCTCTCTTCGATGGCCTGAAACACGCGGTCTTTCGTCTCCTGGCTGACGTAACCGTTCCCCGACAGCACCCGGGAGACCGTCGCTTTCGACACGCCTGCCCGCTTCGCCACTTCCAGCATCGTGGTCATAGTGTTATTCCATTCAAATCTGATGAGCCGCAGTGTACTTCACCGCAGAAAAATTGTCGCAGCGGCGTTATCACGCTTTATACGGCCACGAGTGATCGTCATCACGAAACGAAAAAATGCATAAAAAGTGGTCTTGTTTCATTAAAAGAAACTCATGATGATTATGTGAAACCGGTTTCCTACACTTCTCACAACGATAACAGGATCACATCCGATGGCAAAAAATTACGCTGCGCTGGCAAATGACGTGGTTAGCGCGCTGGGCGGTAAAGAGAACATCGTCGCCGTCACCCACTGCATGACGCGCCTGCGCTTCGTTCTGAAAGACGAAAGCCTTACCGACGCCGCGCGTCTGAAAAGCATCAGCGGCGTGCTCGGCGTGGTGCGCAACGACAACCAGTGCCAGGTGATCATCGGCAACACCGTATCCCAGGCATACCGTGAAGTGGTGAGCCTGCTGCCCGCCAACCTGCAACCTGCCGTAGCGGAAGGTCCACAGAAGCTTACGCTGCGCCGGATTGGCGCCGGGATCCTCGACGCGCTGATCGGCACCATGTCTCCGCTGATCCCAGCGATCATCGGCGGGTCGATGGTCAAGCTGCTGGCGATGATCCTTGAGATGACCGGCGTGCTGGGCAAAGGTGACCCGACGCTGACGATCCTGACCGTTATCGGCGATGGCGCGTTCTTCTTCCTGCCGCTGATGGTGGCGGCTTCCGCAGCGGTGAAGTTCAAAACCAACATGTCCCTGGCGATAGCCATTGCGGGCGTACTGGTTCACCCGAGCTTTATCGAGCTGATGGCGAAAGCGGCGCAGGGCGAGCATGTAGAATTTGCCTTAATTCCGGTTACGGCGGTGAAATACACCTATACCGTTATCCCGGCCCTGGTGATGACCTGGTGCCTGTCGTATATCGAACGCTGGGTGGATCGCATCACCCCGGCGGTGACCAAAAACTTCCTCAAGCCGATGCTGATCGTGCTGATTGCCGCCCCGCTCGCCATCGTACTGATTGGCCCGCTTGGGATCTGGATCGGTAGCGCCATCTCCGCGCTGGTCTACACCATTCACGGCTATCTGGGCTGGCTCTCCGTTGCCATTATGGGCGCGCTGTGGCCGCTGCTGGTGATGACCGGGATGCACCGCGTGTTTACGCCGACCATCATCCAGACCATTGCCGAAACGGGCAAAGAAGGGATGGTGATGCCGTCGGAAATCGGCGCCAACCTGTCGCTCGGCGGTTCGTCGCTGGCGGTGGCGTGGAAAACGAAAAACCCGGAGCTGCGCCAGACGGCGCTGGCGGCTGCGGCCTCCGCCATCATGGCGGGGATCTCTGAACCGGCGCTGTACGGCGTGGCGGTACGCCTGAAGCGTCCGCTGATTGCGAGCCTGATCAGCGGCTTTATCTGCGGCGCGGTGGCCGGCATGGCCGGTCTTGCCAGCCACTCCATGGCGGCGCCGGGGCTGTTCACCAGCGTGCAGTTCTTCGACCCGGCCAACCCGATGACCATCGTCTGGGTGTTTGGCGTGATGGGTCTGGCGGTGGTGCTGTCGTTCGTGCTGACCCTGCTGTTAGGGTTTGAAGATATCCCGGTAGAAGACGAAGCCGAAAAAGCACGCGCCCTGCAAACCGCACCGGTACAGAACAAAGCAGCAGAAGCATAAACTGAAAGCGAGGTAAGAATGTCTGTTTTTCCACAAGGATTTTTATGGGGCGGCGCGCTTGCCGCCAACCAGAGTGAAGGGGCTTACCGTGAAGGAGGCAAAGGACTGACAACGGTCGATATGATCCCCCACGGCGCAAACCGTCTGGCGGTAAAAGTCGGCAAGGAAAAACGGTTTTCGTTGCGTGACGACGAATTTTACCCGAGCCACCAGGCGATTGATTTTTACCATCGTTACAAAGAAGACATTGCCCTGATGGCGGAGATGGGCTTTACGGTGTTCCGCACCTCGATTGCCTGGAGCCGCCTCTACCCGAACGGCGACGAACCGTTGCCAAATCGGGAGGGCATTGCCTTCTACCGCGCGGTGTTCGAGGAGTGCAAAAAGTACAACATCGAGCCGCTGGTGACGCTCTGCCATTTCGACGTGCCGATGCACCTGGTGACGGAGTACGGCTCCTGGCGCAACCGTAAGATGGTGGATTTCTTCGCCCGCTACGCCCGCACCTGCTTCGAGGCGTTTAACGGGCTGGTGAAATACTGGCTGACCTTCAACGAAATCAACATTATGCTGCACAGCCCGTTCTCCGGCGCGGGGCTGGTGTTTGAGGAAGGGGAAAACGAAGACCAGGTGAAATACCAGGCCGCGCACCACGAGCTGGTGGCGAGCGCGCTGGCGACCAAAATCGCCCACGAGGTGAACCCGGAAAACCAGGTCGGCTGCATGCTGGCGGGCGGCAATTTTTACCCCTACTCCTGCAAGCCGGAAGACGTGTGGATGGCACTGGAGAAAGACCGCGAGAACCTGTTCTTTATCGACGTGCAGGCGCGCGGCAGCTATCCGGCCTACTCCGCCCGCGTGTTCCGCGAGAAAGGGGTGGTGATTGTGAAAGACCCCGGCGACGACGACCTGCTGAAAAACACTGTCGACTTTGTCTCGTTCAGTTATTACGCCTCGCGCTGCGCGTCGGCGGATATGAACGCGGGCAACACCAGCGCGGCGAACATCGTGAAGTCCCTGCGCAACCCGCACATTCAGGTGAGCGAGTGGGGCTGGGGCATCGACCCGCTCGGGCTGCGCATCACCATGAACATGATGTATGACCGCTACCAGAAGCCGCTGTTCCTGGTGGAAAACGGCCTCGGGGCGAAGGACGTCATTGATGAAAACGGCGAGATCAACGACGACTACCGCATCAGCTACCTGCGCGAGCATATCCGTGCGATGGGTGACGCGATTGAGGACGGCGTCCCGCTGATGGGCTACACCACCTGGGGCTGCATTGACCTGGTCTCGGCCTCAACCGGGGAGATGAGTAAGCGCTACGGGTTTGTCTACGTCGACCGCGACGACGCCGGGAACGGCACGCTGGACCGCAAGCGCAAGAAATCGTTCTGGTGGTATAAGAAGGTGATTGCGAGTAACGGGGCGGATCTGGCGTAGCCTGTTTTGCCGGGTGGCGGCGTTGCCTTACCCGGCCTACAAACTGCTCGATGCGGTTTTCACCCTCTCCCCTCTGGGGAGAGGGCCGGGGTGAGGGGCTGAAATCCCCCGTCCCCAACCCACCCGGCAAGCCGTGAATACACCACGTCCACCGCCTCTTTCACCGGCGGCGTCATCGGATAATAAAACCCGACGATGTCCGGCTGAATGCCCAGAAACAGCACCTCACCCACGTCGTCTTTAATCTGATCCACCAGGTAGTTCAGCGGCATGTTGTGGGTGGTCATCATAAACATCTCGGCGATGTCGTCCGGGTCAATCAGGCGGATCTCGCCGGGGTTGAGCCCCATATCGGTGGCATCGACGATTAACAACCTGTCCGGGCGCAGCTCGCGAATGGCCACCACGTCGTTTTCCGGCGCGCTGCCGCCGTCAATCACCACCCAGTTGCCCGGCGGGTTCGCGGCGCACATCTCCGCCAGCAGCGGGCCCGCGCCGTCGTCGCCCATCATGCTGTTGCCGACACACAGTAAAACGTCAGTCACGTAATCTCCTCACCATCAGGTAGATGGCGCTCTCCTGATGAATATCGTGCAGCATGCCGAGCAGCGTTTTGCTCCACGCCTGCTGCGCCGGGTTTTGCCTGCTCAGCGCCGCGTCAAAGGCGTTGGCGAGCATCGCAATGTGGTTGGCGTCGATAACGATCTCACCGTACTTCGGCACGCCCTCCATTTTGCGCCGCGCCGTGCTGCCCTCCTCCAGCGTGGCGATCCACGCCAGGTACTCGGGCCACGGGCAGCTTAGCGCCGTTTCAAGGCAGTCGATCACCCCGAGGTGGTGCCCAATCGCCAGGCTGTAATAGACCACCTGCTGCGCCGCATCCGGCGTGGCATCGTTCTCATCAATAAACTTACGGCTCAGCTGGCTGAACACCACCGTTTCACTCATCGGATACGCGCCTCATCCACAATACTGTTCAGGTTTGCCACGATCTCAATGAGACGCGGATCGTTCTCGGCCTCCAGCCAGCGCGCCACCTGATGGTCGCCCTGGCTCAGCAGACGCAGATAATCGTCGGCAATCTGACGGCCATAGCGGTAACCCGCCAGCCTGCGCGCCGTGCGATCGATCTTCACCCGCAGCGGCTGCACCATATCCGGGTGCAGGAGAGTGGCTGGCTGGTTGTCCAGCTCGCCCGGCTCGCGGGCGTGGATCTTCTGCTCCAGCAGGCCGAGCGCCATGGCAAAACCGTACAGCGTGGCGGCGGGCGTCGGCGGGCAGCCCGGAATGTAAACGTCCACCGGCACGATTTTGTCGGTGCCGCCCCAGACGCAGTAAAGATCGTGGAAGATGCCGCCGCTGTTGCCGCAGGCGCCGTAGGAGATGCAGATTTTCGGATCCGGCGCAGACTGCCAGGCGCGCAGCGCAGGCGAGCGCATCGCGCGGGTGACCGCGCCGGTGAACAGCAGGATATCCGCGTGGCGCGGGGACGGCACCACTTTGATGCCGAAGCGTTCGGCGTCAAACAGCGGCGACAGGGTGGCGAAGATTTCGATCTCACAGCCGTTGCAGCCGCCGCAGTCCACGCGATAGACGTAGGCCGAGCGTTTGATTTTTTTCAGCAGCGACGCCTTCATGCTGGCGATGGACTCCTCCACCGTCAGCGGTACCGGAATGCCGTTAGCGTCGCGCGGGCCGAGTAAGTTTTCCATCAGCTGGCCTCTCTCATATGACGGGTTAAATCGATGCGGTCAGACGGCAGCAGGCATTTCTGACGTTTGCACTCCGGGCAGGTTTCGAAGCTTTCACGGTGATGCTCCGCACGCACGTCGCCGTTGTGCTTCAGCAGCGCGATGGCGTAGTCGATCTCTTTTTGCACGGCGAACGGACGCTTGCAGACGCGGCAGTTGCACAGCGCAAAGCGCGACTGCTGGAGGAAATCCTCTTTTTTCCACACCGCCAGCTCGTACTCCTGAGACAGGCGAATGGCTACCGTCGGGCAGACCTCCTCGCAGCGGCCGCAGAAGATGCAGCGCCCGAGGTTAAACTGCCAGGCCAGCTCGCCGGTTTTCAGGTCCGTTTCCACCGTTAAGGCATTCGACGGGCAGGCGTTGACGCAGGCCGCGCAGCCGATGCACTGCTGCGGGTTGTGCTCCGGCTTGCCGCGAAAGTTTTTATCCACCGGCATCGGCTCCAGCGGATAACTGCTGGTCTGCGCGCCGGTTTTGATCACTTTTTTGATAAAGGTAAACATGACGAGTCCTTATTTCAGCGGCGAGTTCTTACGCTCGATGCTGTAGCGCTCAAGCTCTTTGTAGGGCACCACCTGGCTTTTCTTCTTGCGCACGTCCACGACGGTCATGCGGTCGGTGCAGGAGTAGCACGGATCGAGGCTGCCGATAATCAGCGGCGCGTCAGAGACGGTGTTACCGCGCAGCATGTAGCGCAGGGTTGGCCAGTTGGCGTAGGTCGCCGCACGGCAGCGCCAGCGGTAGAGCTTCTGGTTGTCGCCGGTCATGCTCCAGTGAATGTCATCCCCGCGCGGCGCTTCGGCGAATCCGAGGGCAAAGCGGTTTGGAATGTAGGTGAAGCCTTCCACCATCAGCGGGCCGCCCGGCAGGTTATCGAGGCCGTAGTCGATCATGTTCAGCGCAGTAAACACCTCGTTGATGCGCACCTTCAGGCGGGAGATGACGTCGCAGCCCTGCTCGCTGTGCACGGTCATCGGCAGCAGGCCGTAGCCGACGAACGGGTGATCGGCGCGGGTGTCGCGGGCGTGGCCGCTGGCGCGCACCATTGGACCGACGTTGCTGAAGTCGCGGGCGATTTCCGGGTCAAGACGACCAATCCCGACGGTGCGCTGCTCGATGTTGGGCGTGCTGAGCAGCATGTCCACCAGCTCCTGCACGTCGCGGCGCATCTGCTGCGCCAGCTGGCGGGTCTGGATCATGTCGTCTTTCAGCAGGTCGCGGCGGATCCCGCCGATCAGGTTCAGGCCGTAGGTTTTACGCGCCCCGGTGAGGATCTCCGCCATCTTCATTGATGCCTCACGCACGCGGAAGAACTGCATAAACCCGGAGTCAAAGCCGACGAAGTGGCAGGCCAGGCCGAGGTTCAGCAGGTGTGAGTGCAGGCGTTCCACCTCCAGCAGAATGGCGCGGATCATCTGCGCGCGTTCCGGCACCACGATCCCCATGCCGTTCTCCACCGAGGTGGTGTAGGCGGTGCTGTGGGCAAAGCCGCAGATGCCGCACACGCGGTCAGAAAGAAACGTGACTTCGTTGTAGCCCATGCGGGTCTCCGCCAGCTTCTCCATGCCGCGGTGGACGTAGAACAGGCGGTAGTCGGCGTCGATAATGTTTTCGCCGTCGACGAACAGGCGGAAGTGGCCCGGTTCGTCAGAGGTGACGTGCAGCGGGCCGATCGGCACCACATTATTCTTCTTGCTGCCCAGCTCGTTGATGAACTCGTAGGTTTCGCTGTCGGTTGTCGGGGCCGGACGCTGGCGGTAGTCCATGCTGTCCTTGCGCAGCGGATAGAGTTCATCCGGCCAGTCGTCCGGCAGCACCAGACGACGCTCGTCAGGCAGACCAACCGGCACCAGGCCGTACATGTCGCGCACTTCGCGCTCGCCCCAGACGGCGGCGGGTACGCGCGGCGTGACGGACGGGTACTCCGGCTTGTTCGGGTCAACTTCGACGCGCACGGTGAGCCAGCACTTCTCGCCCTGCTCCATCGACATCACGTAGTACACCGCATAGTTGCCGCACAGCTGACGCTCGTCGTTGCCGAACAGCACCGACAGCCAGCCGCCCTGCTGGTAGTAGAGAAACTCCACCACTTCCGGCAGATAGTTCACCTTAATGGTGACGGTTACCTGGTCTTTGGTTTGCCATGACTCCTCCAGCACCACGCCCGGGAAAGCCTGATGCAACGCGGCGAGATACTGCTGACCTTTCTTTTCTTCAGACATAAACACTCTCTTTAATCACGCCACCAGCAAGGAGACGAACGCTAAAAATGCAAAACCAAAACCAGCCCAGGTAATGCGTGACGTTTCGACAAAACGCAGGCGCGCCATGCTGTTTTCAAACAGGGCAATCACCAGCACGCCGATAAGCAGCTTGAGCGCAGCCACCACAACGGCCAGCAGCAGGCCGCCCGCAGAGAAGTGCGTCATCTGCCCCCACGGGAAGAAAACGCCGACGAACATCTGCAACACCACCAGCTGCTTGAGGCTGATGCCCCACTTCAGCACCGCAAAGCCGTAGCCGCTGTACTCGGTGAGTGGCCCCTCCTGCAATTCCTGCTCCGCTTCCGCGAGATCGAACGGCAGCTTGCCCATCTCGATAAAGGTGGCGAACGCGCAGGCGCAGAGCGCCAGCACCAGCGGGAGCGAACGTGAAACCGGCCAGTGGTAAACGGTGTCGGTGATGAAACTGATGTGGGTCGAGCCAGCAACCTGCGCGGCGACCCACAGCCCCAGCAGCAGAATTGGCTCAACCAGCACGCCGAGCATCGCCTCACGACTGGCGCCGATACCCGTAAACGGGCTGCCGGTGTCCAGGCCCGCAATCGCAAAGAAGAAACGCGCGATGGCGAAGAGGTAGATCAGCGTAATCAGATCGCCAAGCACGGGCAGCGGCGAGCCCACCGTCACTACCGGCAGCGCGGTGGCGATGGTCAGCATCACGCCGACCATCACGAACGGCGTCAGGCGGAACACCCAACCTGCGGCATCCGGCGCGACGCTCTGACGGGAGAGCAGCTTGAAGAGATCGCGGTACTCCTGGAGCACGCCAGGCCCGCGACGGTTGTGTAGCCGGGCGCGCGCCACGCGCGTGATGCCCGACAGCAGCGGCGCGGCGGCAAACAGCACCAGCGCCTGAAGAATTGCCAGTAACAAACTCATGTCAGGCTCCTCGTGAAATGACAATCACCACCAGCACCGCCAGCTCGATCTGCGCCAGGCGACGGAACAGCACGGGCACGGCGGCACTCTGCCAGCCCGGCACCCAGCCCACCGGGTTCAGCCAGTGGCGCAGCTTCAGCACGGCGGCGAAGTTCTCCTTCACCGGCATGGCGAAACCGTGGGCGGTGATGACCATCGACTGCTCGTGTTCGTAGCCGCAGGCCCACGCCGCGCCGCGCGAGCGGGAGGCGAGACGGTCGCGTCTGAAGAACAGCATCAGCACGAACGGCAGGAGCGGCGCGGCAATCAGCAGCAGCGCCATCATCGGCTGGGACACGACGGTATGCGCCGTAGCCAGCGGCAGCGGAATGGCGTGGCCCAGAAGCGGCAGCAGCCACGGCGCGGCAACCCCACCTGCGATACAGCACAGCGCCAGCGCGACCACGCTGGTGGCCATCAGCACCGGGGCGCAACAGGCGTTTTCCGCTTCGCGGGTGCGCGGCGCGCCCAGGAAGGTGACGCCGTAAACCTTCGCCATACACATCACCGCCAGCGCCCCGGTAATCGCCAGCCCAACCGCCAGCAGCGGGCCGAGCAGCCGCGCGATAAACGCGTCGCTCTGGCCGAGCGCGAAGAAGGATTGATAGATCACCCACTCCCCGGCAAAGCCGTTCAGCGGCGGCAGCGCGGCCATCGCCATCAGCCCGACCAGCATCGCCAGCGAAATGACGGGCATTTTTTTGCCAATCCCGCCGAGCTTTTCAATATCGCGGTGCCCGGTGCGAAACCAGACGCTGCCCGCGCCGAGGAACAGGGTGCTTTTAAACAGGCTGTGGTTGATAAGGTGATACAGACCGCCAATAAACCCGGCGGCAATCAGCGCCGGCTGGTTGAGCGCCAGCCCGCTGACACCCGCGCCCATGCCGAGCAGGATGATGCCGATATTCTCCAGGGTGTGGTACGCCAGCAGGCGCTGGATGTTATGCTCCATCAGGGCGTACAGCCCGCCGACAAATGCGGTGATCATCCCCGCAATCAGCAGCGCCACCCCCCACCACAGCGGCGGCTGGCCGCCCGTCAGGGTTATCGTCAGGATGCCGAACAGACCGACCTTCATCACCACGGTGGAGAACAGCGCGGCAGCCGGGGCCGAGGCATTGGCATGCGCCTGCGGCACCCAGCCGTGCAGCGGGATAATCCCGGCCAGCAGGCCAAAACCGACTACGCCCAACAGCCAGACGTCATTCCCCAGCGGCTGGCCGTTAAGCACGGCAAAGTCCAGCGTGCCGAAACGCTGCCACACCAGCCAGCAGGCCAGCGCCAGCAGCAGCGTGCCGAGTCGTCCGAGCGCAAACCACAGCTTGCCGGAGGCGCTGCATCCGGTCAGGAACACGCCGCACAGGGCCATGATTTCAGCCATCACCACCAGCGCGCCGAGGTTGCTGGCGACAACAGTGCAGACCGCGGCGGCCATCAACAGGTTAACCAGCAGGCCGTTGGCGTTGGTGTGCTGATGGCGGTGCCAGTCGATATTAAACAGGCTGATAAACAACCCACACAGACCAAAGGTGACCAGCCAGATGGCATTTAGCGGCGTAAGCTCAACGGCGTGGTGAATCAGCGGGATGAGGGTGTCGACGGATTGGCCGTCGATCAGGACAACGCCGCCCGCCGCCAGCGTCATCAGGCTGCCGACCGCCCCGCCGATACCGGCGATCCAGCCGCTCAGCGTTTTATGGAAGGAGAGGAGCAGCGCCAGGACAGCGGCGGCGGCAAACCAGGCCACGCCGCTGGTCATCATAACTATCGCGTTCATTTCGCCCCCTCGTTAAGCGCCCGCAGCAGCGAAAGATCGCCGACGTCAGTATTGATGGTCAGCTCGCGCTTGCGTTTGCTGGTGCTGGCGATGTCGCGAATATTAACCAGAATTAACGCTTTGGTCGGACAGGTGCGCACGCAGGCCGGACCTTGTTCATCGAAGCTGCACAGGTCGCACTTCACCGCGACGGCGCGAATGCCCGGCACCCAGTCCAGCAGCGTGCTCACGCGTGCCGGTGCCGGCGGCGCAGGCGGCGCTTTCGGGGTGTTGGCATTCGCCGGAATATGCAGCGGACGGCTGCCGGAAAACTCAATGGCGCCGAACGGGCAGGCGATGCCGCACAGCTTGCAGCTCACGCACAAGCTTTCGTTCAGCTGTACCGCGCCGTCAACGCGGGTGATGGCATTGACGGGACAGACGCCCGCGCATGGCGCGTCTTCACAGTGGTGACAGAGCTGCGGGGCAGACTCTTTCTCATTACGCATGACGCGCAGGCGCGGCATGGACTGTAGCCCGTGCAGGCGGTGCG
>NZ_JABMCU010000055.1:0-22799 GCF_013179605.1 Enterobacter sp. CM29
AAAAGAGGTCTGCCGTTTGCTGCTGGAGGGCGGCAACGTGGGCGTCAACCGGCGCTATGGTGGTGGGAGGACGGTGGTCAAGATAGGTGGCGATCACCGGTTCAGGCAGGCCCATGGTTTTTGCCAGTAGCGTGATGCTCTGCTGACGCTGGCTTTGGGTCAGCGCATCGGCCTGAGAGAAGGTATCCAGCACCTGCTGAATAAATGCGCCATTTTTTTCAGCGTAAGGACGTGCCGCCAGGTAGAACGAACCGGTTTGTTTCAGGGTGGTGCCGTCTTTCAGCACCCGCACACCGCCCTGCAACAGTGCGGCGGAGTAGTACGGATCCCAGATAGCCCAGGCATCAACATTTTTTTGCTGAAACGCCGCGCGCGCATCGGCAGGCGTCAGGTAAACGGGCTGGATATCGGTGAATTTAAGGCCGGCCTCCTGCAACGCGCGCAGCAGCAGGTTGTGCGAGCTGGAACCTTTCTGGAAAGCAACCTTATGGCCTTTGAGATCGGCGACGCTTTTGATCTCGCTGTTTTCCGGCACCAAAATAACCTCTGCCTTCGGCTTGGCGGGTTCAACGCCAACGTAAACCAGATCCGCCCCGGCCGCCTGGGCAAAGATCGGCGGGATATCGCCGGTGCTGCCTAAATCAATACTCCCGACGTTCAGCGCCTCCAGCATCTGCGGTCCGGCAGGGAACTCGACCCATGAGAATTTGGTCTGCGGGAAACGTTTCTCCAGCAACGCATGGCTTTTCGCCAGCACCATGCTGACGCTGCCTTTCTGATAACCGATACGCAGGCTCTCCGGCGTTTTCTCCGCCGCCTGAGCCAGCGATGCCACTGCCAGCAGACCTGCCAGCCCGATACGGGTAACTGTTTTAAACATGCGCCACTCCTTGTGATTGATGAAATGCCGCCGCGTGGCGATCCCGGCGATTAAGGGCGTGCCAGAAGGTTTCAAGCGCGCTGTCGAGGCGGGTTTGCAGATTCGGCGTGAAATGCGGTTTATGCTGGTAGTCGATTACCTGTGAGTCGTCAGCGAAGACGCCATGCAGGATCTCCTGCGCTTTCAGCGCGTTCAGAACTGGCTTGAGGGCATAATCCACCGCCAGTAAATGGGCTACCGTACCGCCTGTGGCCAGCGGCAGGACGACCTTACCGTCCAGCGCGCGTTCGGGCAGCAGATCGAGCAGCGTTTTCAGTGCACCGGAAAAAGAGGCTTTATAAATTGGTGTCGCGACGACCAGCCCGTCAGCACGCTTAAGTTGTTCGATCAGGGTTTTCAGCGCCGGGCTGTCGAAACGTGCGTAGAGCAGATCTTCAGGCGCGAAATTGTGCAAATTCCAGTGACACACTTCGACATCCAGAGCATTAAGCTTTTCGCGAGCGTATTCCAGCAGTGCGCTGGATCGAGAGGGGAAGCGGGGGCTTCCGGCCAGGGTAATGACGCGCATGGTTGCTCCTTATAACTAATTGTTTGCTTTTATCTAACATTCATAACAATTTTCAGGAGTGTGACATTGCGTGGTTATTCCACTAAATGATTTATCCTCAGGATGAATGCAGAAAAAAGCATAAGAAGCGAACCGATAAGTAAACGATTGCGTTTTACATGGCTTTTTTTGCCACAGGTCAATTCCCTTTCCGGGCGGGATCGCACATAATCCCCTCCCGGTTTGCACACCGGGAATCCAGGAGAGTTCATGTACTACCCCTTCGTTCGTAAAGCCCTTTTCCAGCTCGATCCTGAGCGCGCTCATGAATTTACATTTCAGCAGTTACGTCGTATTACAGGAACGCCTCTGGCCGCGCTGGTGCGTCAAAACGTGCCGGAAAAACCCGTCCAATGCATGGGCCTGACGTTCAAAAATCCACTGGGCCTTGCGGCCGGACTGGACAAAAATGGCGAATGCATTGATGCACTCGGCGCGATGGGCTTTGGCTCGATCGAAATCGGGACAGTGACGCCGCGTCCGCAGCCGGGAAATGACAAGCCACGTCTGTTCCGCCTGGTTGAAGCCGAGGGGCTGATCAACCGCATGGGCTTTAATAACCTTGGCGTCGATCATCTGGTTGAGAACGTTAAGAAAGCCCATTTTGATGGTGTGCTGGGTATTAATATTGGCAAAAATAAAGACACGCCAGTCGAGCAGGGTAAAGATGACTATCTGATTTGTATGGAAAAAGTCTATGCCTATGCCGGTTATATCGCGGTGAATATATCCTCGCCTAACACCCCAGGGCTGCGTTCATTACAATATGGCGAAGCGCTTGACGATCTTCTTAGCGCCATTAAAAATAAACAAACGGCACTACAGGCGATCCACCATAAATATGTTCCGGTCGCGGTTAAGATCGCCCCGGATCTTTCGGCAGAGGAATTGATCCAGGTTGCCGACAGTTTAGTTCGCCATAATATTGATGGTGTGATTGCGACCAATACAACGCTCGATCGCTCCCTCGTCCAGGGAATGAAAAACTGTGACGAAGCGGGTGGATTAAGTGGCCGTCCGGTACAATTAAAAAGCACCGAAATTATTCGCGCACTCTCCGCGGAATTAAAAGGCCAGCTGCCGATTATTGGCGTGGGTGGCATTGACTCCGTCATCGCTGCACGTGAGAAGATGGCGGCAGGGGCTTCACTGGTGCAAATTTATTCCGGCTTTATTTTTAAAGGGCCGCCATTGATTAAAGAAATTGTCACGCATATCTAATCTTTTCTCTTAATCAGACAACCAGGGCTTTATTTCCAGCCCTGGTTGTTTTATATTCCGTCATTGTTGCTTATTTAGACATTATAGTCTTTTATTACTAGTGTTATAAGCGAAGCGGCAAACAGGACATTTTTAGTACAGGACGTTTTGGGGACGGGAGAGAAACATGCGAATTAAACCTGACGATAACTGGCGCTGGTATTTTTGTGACGAGCATGACCGTATGATGCTCGACTTAGCCAATGGCATGTTGTTTCGCTCTCGTTTTGCGCGCCGAATGTTAACGCCAGACGCGTTTGCTCCCTCAGGCTTTTGCGTTGACGACGCTGCACTCTATTTCTCTTTTGAAGAAAAATGCCGCGACTTCAATCTCTCCAAAGAACAGCGCGCTGAACTGGTACTAAATGCGCTGGTGGCGATCCGTTTCCTGAAACCACAAATGCCGAAAAGCTGGCATTTCCTCGCGCACGGTATGAGCTGGACCCCGGCTATCGGCGATGCGGCCAGCGTCAATCTGAGCGATACCGAAGAAGAGGTGAATTTGCTGGTGGTTGAACCCGGTGAAAACGCTGCGCTCTGTTTGCTGGCCCAACCCGGCGTGACCATTGCCGGGCGAGTCATGCAGTTAGGTGATGCCATCAAAGTGATGAATGACAGGCTGAAGCCTCAGCTGCGCGTCGATTCCTTCAGCCTCGAACAGGCGGTTTAAGCTTCCAGCTGTACGGATGTTTTCGGTACACAGCTACAGCACAGGATCGTGCCGTCACTGCCAATCGCAGATTTCTTCAGGGCACTCACTTCACCATCGACCAGTTTAATGCGACAGCATCCGCAAATCCCCGCGCGACAGGAATAAGGTACGCGGATACCCGCCTGCTCCAGCTGTTCCAGTAGCACCTGCTGATTGTTACCACGAATAACTTTGCCTTCCCAGTGAATATCCACCGCGGAAGCGACGTTGGTGACAACGTCAACCATTTCTTCTTCCTGGCCTGCGCCGTACACTCTTGCAGGCCCGCGGGTAAGAATTTCGACCTCGTCGCCCACGCGGATTACGCCGCTGGAGCGGGGGATCAGGTTCTGGCCGAAGTCGACATCACCGTTATCCTGCGCGGTACGAAATGATTGCAAGGTTTTCAGCGGTTCGCCGGAAGGGTGTTTCTGGCCTTTCTCCGGGCTGACGGTGGTAAAAATACAGCGGCTGCACGGCTTCACGACATCAAAGATAACGCTGCCGATGCGGATCACTTTCCAGGTATCTTCATCCCAGGCATCCGCTCCGGTCACCACCAGATTCGGGCGAAACTGCTCCATCTGCACGCTGGCTTTGCAACGGGTTTGTAAATCACGCAGCGAGGCCTCGCTGGTCAGCAGGAAGGGAAAACCATCCGCAAAGGAGAGGGGAACCGCGTCGTGGCGTTTCACGCGACGAGTCAGCGCAGGCCCAACCCAGCGCAGCTGAACGTCACGTGAGAAAAAGCCGCTCAGCCACTGGTTAATGTTATCCGGCGCGATACGCGCGGTAAAATGATTGCCCCACACTTCCGTTGGCGCTTCAACCGGCGCAAAATCAGCAAAGCGGATCACGACGCTTGAACCGTCTGGCGCGGTCAAATGCAATCCGTCATGAAGCGGGGAAGGCGTAAAGCGAACCATCTGCGGGAACTGACGTGCGGTGATGAACGTACCGTCAGGCTCGGTGATCATAAAAATACGATCGAAGGCGAATCCGCTCATATCGGCCAGCGCGTGCGTCACGCCGATACCGCGCATGGATTTCACCGGATGAATAAAAAGCCTGGATAACGTCGCCACTGCACACTCCCGCTAAATAAAATAAGCCTTCAACTTTATGACATACACGCCATATTAGCTATAATGCGCGACAATTTTCTATGAGTAAAAGTGACGATATGAATTCTCTGTTTGCCAGTACGGCCCGTGGGCTGGAAGAGCTGTTAAAAACTGAACTGGAAACCCTGGGCGCGAAAGAGTGCCAGGTGGTTCAGGGTGGTGTCCATTTTGAGGGCGACACGCGGCTTATTTACCAGAGCCTGATGTGGAGCCGTCTGGCGTCGCGCATCATGCTGCCGATGAAAGAGTGCAAGGTCTACAGCGATCTTGATCTCTACACCGGTGTACAGATGATCGACTGGACAGAGATCTTCACCCCGGACGCCACCTTTGCGGTGCATTTCAACGGCGTCAACGATGAGATCCGCAACAGCCAGTACGGTGCCCTGCGCGTCAAAGACGCCATTGTGGATTGCTTCACGCGTCGTAATAGAGAACGTCCGAACGTAGATCGTGAAAACCCGGATCTGCGTATCAACGTCTGGCTGAACGGCGACACTGCCAGTATTTCCCTGGATCTGAGCGGCGCAGGCCTGCATCTGCGCGGCTATCGCGATCGCACCGGCATGGCCCCAATCAAAGAGACACTGGCCGCCGCTATCGTGATGCGCTCCGGCTGGCAGCCGGGTACGCCGTTGCTCGATCCAATGTGCGGTTCCGGTACGCTGCTGATTGAAGCCGCGATGCTGGCCACCGACCGCGCGCCAGGGCTGCATCGTGGACAGTGGGGCTTCAAAGGCTGGGCGCAGCACGATGAAGCCCTCTGGAAAGAGGTCAAAGACGACGCGCAGACCCGTGCCCGTAAAGGGCTGGCGGAGTACACCTCTCACTTTTACGGTTCGGACAACGACCCACGGGTGATTGAACGCGCGCGCAGCAACGCCCGTCGTGCCGGTATCGGTGAGCTGGTGACCTTCGACGTCAAAGATGTGGCGAACCTGACCAATCCGCTGCCAAAAGGCCCGTACGGTACGGTGATCAGCAACCCGCCGTATGGTGAGCGTCTTGGCAGCGAGCCAGCGCTGATTGCGCTACACAGCCTGCTGGGCCGCAACATGAAAGCGCATTTCGGCGGCTGGAACCTCTCCCTGTTTAGCGCCTCGCCGGAGCTGCTGAGCTGCCTGCAATTACGTGCCGATCGCCAGTTCAAGGCGAAAAACGGCCCGCTGGACTGCGTGCAGAAAAACTACCATCTGGCAGAGATAGCAGCGGACAGCAAACCGTCTGGCGTGGCGGAAGATTATGCCAACCGTCTGCGCAAAAACCTGAAGAAATTTGAGAAGTGGGCGAAGCAGGAAGGCATCGAATGTTATCGCCTTTACGACGCTGACCTGCCGGAATACAACGTGGCGGTTGACCGCTATGCAGACTGGGTGGTGGTTCAGGAATACGCCCCGCCGAAAACCATTGATGCGCAAAAAGCGCGTCAGCGTATGCTGGATGTGATTGCGGCCACCATCGCCGTACTCGGCATTTCGCCAAACAAGCTGGTGCTGAAAACCCGTGAGCGTCAGAAAGGCAAAAACCAGTATCAGAAGATGGGCGAGAAGGGCGACTTCATCGAAGTGGGCGAATATAACGCGCGCCTGTGGGTTAACCTGACCGATTACCTTGATACCGGTTTGTTCCTCGATCACCGCATCGCCCGCCGCATGCTGGGACAGATGAGTAAGGGAAAAGACTTCCTGAACCTGTTCTCCTATACCGGCAGCGCCAGCGTTCATGCAGGGCTTGGCGGGGCGCGTAGCACCACCACGGTCGATATGTCCCGTACTTATCTGGAGTGGGCAGAGCGCAACCTGCGTCTTAACGGCTTAACCGGTCGTCAGCATCGCCTGTTACAGGCCGACGTGCTGGGCTGGCTGCGCGATACCGACGAGCAGTTTGATCTGATCTTTATCGATCCGCCGACCTTCTCTAACTCCAAGCGTATGGAGGATAGCTTTGACGTTCAACGCGATCACCTGCGCCTGATGACCGACCTGAAGCGTCTGCTGCGTAAAGGCGGCACCATTATGTTCTCGAATAACAAGCGCGGATTCCGCATGGATCACGACGGCCTGGCCGAACTGGGACTTAAAGCACAAGAAATCAGCCAAAAAACGCTGTCTCAGGACTTTGCCCGTAACCGTCAAATCCACAACTGCTGGCTGATCTCCGCGGTCTGAAAGGAAAAATAAATGTCTTTAATTAGTATGCACGGCGCGTGGCTCTCTTTCAGCGACTCACCGCTTCTCGATAATGCAGAGCTGCATATCGAAGATAACGAGCGCGTCTGTCTGGTCGGCCGTAACGGCGCAGGTAAATCGACGCTGATGAAAATCCTCAACCGTGAGCAGGGGCTGGACGACGGCCGTATTGTTTACGAGCAGGATCTGGTCGTCTCTCGTCTGCAACAGGATCCGCCGCGTAACGTTACCGGCAGCGTGTACGATTTTGTTGCCGAAGGAATTTCAGAGCAGGCGGAATACCTCAAGCGCTACCACGAGATTTCGCATCTGGTCATG
This sequence comes from Enterobacter sp. CM29, assembly GCF_013179605.1. Lineage (NCBI taxonomy): Bacteria > Pseudomonadati > Pseudomonadota > Gammaproteobacteria > Enterobacterales > Enterobacteriaceae > Enterobacter > Enterobacter sp. CM29. The sequence goes on from NZ_JABMCU010000055.1 coordinate 7,070, forward strand.
ACCGACCCGAGCGACAAAAATCTCAACGAGCTGGCAAAAGTGCAGGAGATGCTCGATCACCACGGCCTGTGGCAGCTGGAAAACCGCATTAACGAAGTGCTGGCTCAGCTTGGCCTGGAAGCGGATATGGAGCTGTCGGCGCTCTCCGGCGGCTGGCTGCGTAAAGCCGCGCTGGGCCGTGCCCTGGTGAGCGGGCCCAGGGTACTGCTGCTGGACGAACCAACGAACCACCTGGATATCGAAGCGATTGACTGGCTGGAAGGGTTCCTGAAAACTTTCAATGGCACCATTATCTTCATCTCCCACGACCGTTCGTTCATCCGCAACATGGCCACGCGCATTGTCGACCTCGACCGCGGCAAGCTGGTGACCTATCCGGGCGATTACGATACCTATCTGCTGGAGAAAGAAGAGAACCTGCGCGTGGAAGAGCTGCAAAATGCCGAGTTCGACCGCAAGCTGGCGCAGGAAGAGGTATGGATCCGTCAGGGCATCAAGGCGCGTCGTACCCGTAATGAAGGCCGCGTTCGCGCCCTGAAGGCGATGCGCCGCGAACGTAGCGAACGCCGTGAAGTCATGGGTAGCGCCAAAATGCAGGTGGAAGAGGCGTCCCGCTCGGGCAAGATTGTCTTCGAAATGGAGAACGTGAGTTATTCGGTTGACGGCAAAGTGCTGGTGAACGATTTCTCCGCACAGGTTCAGCGCGGCGACAAAATTGCGCTTATTGGTCCAAACGGCTGCGGCAAAACCACGCTGTTGAAACTGATGCTGGGCCAGTTGCAGGCAGACAGCGGTCGTATTCACTGTGGTACCAAGCTGGAAGTAGCGTACTTTGACCAGCATCGCGCAGAGCTGGATCCGGACCGTACGGTGATGGACAACCTCGCAGAGGGTAAACAGGAGGTGATGGTTAACGGCAAGCCGCGTCACGTGCTGGGCTACCTTCAGGACTTCCTGTTCCACCCAAAACGCGCCCTGACGCCTGTGCGCGCGCTGTCCGGCGGTGAGCGTAACCGTCTTTTACTGGCGCGCCTGTTCCTGAAACCCAGTAACTTACTGATTCTCGATGAACCGACGAACGATCTGGATGTCGAAACGCTGGAACTGCTGGAAGAGTTGATTGATGGCTATCAGGGAACCGTGATGCTGGTCAGCCACGATCGTCAATTTGTCGATAACACCGTGACCGAGTGCTGGATCTTCGAAGGCGAAGGACGTATCGGTCAATATGTGGGCGGCTATCATGACGCGCGTGGACAGCAATCGCAGTCGCTGGCGCAAAAACAGGCGAAGACCAAAAATGTCGCTGAACCTGTTGTTGTGAAAGCAGAAACTGTCAAAAAGTCTCCTGCTAAAATGAGCTATAACTTGCAGCGCGAGCTGGAAGGACTGCCGCAGCGTCTGGAAGAGCTGGAAGCGGCACTGGAAGCACTGCAAATTCAGGTCGCTGATGCGTCATTCTTTACGCAGCCTCACGACTATACTCAGAAAGTATTGGCTGAACTCTCCCAGGCCGAGCAGGCGCTGGAAGAGGCATTTGAGCGCTGGGAGTACCTTGAGTCTCTGAAAAACGGCGCATAAACAGGGATAATCTATGTGTGACCAGCACCATGCCGATCGGCATATTTTATGCTCGCAATGCGATATGCTCGTGGCGTTGCCAGAGCTTGGTCACGGACATAAGGCTGCCTGCCCGCGCTGCGGAGCTACGCTGACGACCGAGTGGGACGCGCCAAGGCAGCGTCCTACGGCTTACGCGCTGGCAGCCCTGTTCATGTTACTGCTCTCCAATCTCTTCCCTTTCATCTCTATGAAAGTGGGTGGGATGGTAAGCCAGGTGGAGTTACTGGAAATTCCAGGCGTGATGTTCTCGGAAGATTACGCCAGCCTTGGCACCTTCTTTCTTCTGTTCGTGCAGATAGTCCCGGCTTTTTGCCTGGTCGTCATTCTGCTACTGGTCAATCGCGTCAGGATGCCCACCGCCCTTAAAATCAAACTCGCGCGGATCCTGTTCCAGCTGAAAAGCTGGGGGATGGCGGAAATTTTTCTGGCGGGTATCCTGGTCAGCTTCGTGAAGCTGATGGCCTACGGCGATGTGGGGATTGGCAGTAGCTTTATTCCGTGGTGTCTGTATTGCGTGCTGCAACTGCGCGCTTTCCAGTGCGTGGACCGACGCTGGACCTGGGACGATATTGCCCCGGCACCGACGCTCTCGCAGACGGTAAAGGTGGGCGTACCGGGTATCCGTCAGGGGCTGCGCTCCTGCTCCTGCTGCACCGCCGTGCTGCCCGCGGATGTCGAGGTGTGTCCCCGCTGTGAAACAAAAGGTCACGTCCGACGCAAAAATAGCCTGCAATGGACCATGGCGCTGCTGGTGACCTCTGTCATGCTCTATCTGCCCGCCAATATTTTGCCGATCATGATCACCGATCTGCTCGGCGACAGAATGCCCTCGACCATCCTTGCCGGGGTGATTTTGCTGTGGAGCGAAGGGTCATACCCTGTTGCAGGCGTCATATTTCTCGCCAGCATTATGGTTCCGACCTTAAAGATGATTGCCATTGCCTGGCTTTGCTGGGATGCAAAAGGGCACGGTAAGCGTGACAGTGAGCGCATGCATCTGATTTATGAGGTCGTGGAATTTGTTGGCCGTTGGTCGATGATTGACGTGTTCGTGATTGCGGTTCTCTCAGCGCTGGTGCGTATGGGTGGGCTGATGAGTATTTATCCCGCTATGGGAGCGCTGATGTTTGCTTTGGTCGTCATTATGACCATGTTTGCGGCCATGACCTTCGACCCTCGTTTATCGTGGGATCGTGAGCCCGATTCAAGCCATGAGGAAGAGTAAGAGCATGGAAAATAAGAGTGGAGAGGCTAAAGTGCAGAAGGTCAGAAACTGGTCGCCGGTGTGGATTTTCCCCATCGTGACCGCGCTGATCGGTGCATGGATCCTGTTTTATCATTACAGCCATCAGGGACCGGAAGTCACGCTAATTACCACCAATGCAGAGGGAATTGAGGGCGGAAAAACCACCATCAAGAGCCGCAGCGTGGATGTGGGTGTCGTGGAAAGCGCGACCCTGACGGATGATTTAACCCATGTTGAAATTAAGGCCCGCCTGAATGCTGGCATGGAAAAACTGCTCCATGAAGATTCCGTTTTTTGGGTGGTGAAACCGCAGGTCGGAAGAGAAGGGATCAGCGGCTTAGGGACGCTATTGTCAGGGGCTTACATTGAACTCCAGCCCGGCAATAAAGGCGCCCAGCCAGCAAACTATCAGTTGCTGGATTCACCGCCGCTTGCGCCACCGGATGCAAAAGGGATCCGCGTCATTCTGGACAGCAAAAAAGCGGGCCAGCTCTCGCCGGGCGATCCGGTGCTGTTCCGTGGGTATCGTGTCGGTTCGGTTGAAACGAGCACCTTCGATCCGCAAAAACGGACCATCAGCTATCAGCTATTTATCAATGCGCCTAATGACCGACTGGTGACCAGTAACGTTCGTTTCTGGAAAGACAGTGGGATCGCTGTGGATCTGACCTCTGCGGGGATGCGCGTTGAGATGGGTTCACTCACCACGCTGTTTGGTGGGGGCGTCAGTTTTGACGTGCCGGAAGGTATAGATCTGGGACAACCGGTGGCGGAAAAAACCGCGTTCAGACTGTTTGACGATCAAAAAAGCATTCAGGATGCGCTCTATACCGATCACATCGATTATCTGATGTTCTTTAAGGACTCTGTACGCGGCTTGCAGCCAGGGGCGCCAGTTGAGTTCCGCGGTATCCGTCTGGGTACAGTGGGGCAAGTTCCTTACTTTGTTCCGGGACTCAAGCAAATGCTTGATGATGATTATCGTATTCCGGTGCTGATACGCATTGAGCCTGAGCGTTTAATTAACCAGATAGGTGAAGATCAGGATATTGGGGAGCATATCAGCGACCTGATGAATCGCGGTCTGCGTGGCTCGCTGAAAACCGGCAACCTGGTGACAGGGGCGTTGTATGTCGATATGGACTTCTATCCAAAAGCGCCACCTATGACGGGAGTCCGTGAATTTGGCGGCTACAAAATCATTCCTACGGTCAGCAGTGGCCTGGCGCAGATCCAACAGCGTCTGATGGAAACGCTGGATAAGATCAACAATCTGCCGCTGAATCCAATGCTTGAGGCTGCGACGGGATCACTGCATCAGAGCCAGGCGACGATGCAACGTCTGCAAACTACCCTGGATAATATCAACAAGATCACGGCCAACCAGTCCATGCAGCAACTGCCGCAGGATATGCAGAAAACGTTGCGTGAACTGAATCGCAGTATGCAGGGCTTCCAGCCGGGCTCAGCGGCCTACAACAAGATGGTGGCGGATATGCAACGTCTTGATCAGGTTTTACGCGAGCTACAGCCCGTTCTGAAAACGCTCAATGAAAAGAGCAACGCGCTGGTGTTTGAAGCGAAAGATAAAAAGGATCCTGAGCCTAAGAGGGCGAAACAATGAAAAAATGGCTAATCATCGCAGGCGCACTGGTATTAACGGCCTGTAGCTCTGGAAGCGATAACAAAAGCTACTACCAGCTGCCGTTAAGCGCGCAGTCGGGGGCGCAGAGCAGCGCCTCGCAGGGCAGCCGTCTGCTTTGGGTTGAGCAGGTTGCCGTGCCAGATTACCTGGCGGGCAACGGGGTGGTCTACCAGACCAGCGATGTGCAGTATGTAATCGCCAACAATAACCTGTGGGCCAGCCCGCTGGATCAGCAGCTACGCAATACGCTGGTGGCGAATCTGAGCAGCCATCTCCCCGGTTGGGTCGTTGCCTCGCAGCCTCTGGGAAGCGATCAGGACACTCTGAATGTTAACGTGACGGGATTCCATGGCCGCTATGATGGTGCCGTTGTTATCAGCGGGGAGTGGCTGCTGAATCACCAGGGTCAGCTGATTAAGCGTCCTTTCCATCTTGAACTCAAGCAGCAGAAAGATGGCTATGACGAAATGGTGAAAGTACTTGCGCAGGGATGGGCACAGGAGTCGGCTACTATAGCAAGAGAGATTTCCCGCCTGCCATAAGTAAAATTCATCGACGAAAGCCGCACTCAGCTTCTTGCTGATTGCGGCTTTTTTTTCGTTTTACGTTCAGGTTGTTACTTGTCCCGCATCACACTTTTTGTACAAACGATCTTCCATGTAGCTCACAAATATGACACCCGTATGAATTTTGAACGTTGACGCTGACGCAGATTCGGGGTATTCGTTAACTGTGCTTGCACATATTGCAACCACTGTTTTCTTTCCACCAGACAAAAGAATGAGGGAAACGAGGCATGAAGAGACAGAAACGAGATCGCCTGGAAAGGGCTCATCAACGTGGTTATCAGGCTGGCATCGCCGGACGTTCTAAAGAAATGTGTCCCTATCAGGCCCTGAATCAAAGGTCCCAATGGCTAGGGGGCTGGCGAGAAGCCATCGGAGACAGGGCAGTACTTGCTTGATACCGTCTCTTTAAAAAGAAACCTCCGCAATGCGGAGGTTTCGCCTTTCTGGAAGGGGCTAAAAGCTGTTATCAGAAAGCGGAGGTATCCTGGAACAGACCCACTTTCAGGTCGTTCGCGGTATAGATCAGACGACCATCAACCAACACTTCACCGTCCGCCAGGCCCATAATCAGACGGCGGTTAACGATGCGTTTGAAATGGATACGGTAGGTGACTTTCTTCGCGGTAGGCAGAACCTGACCGGTGAATTTCACTTCGCCTACGCCCAGCGCACGGCCTTTGCCTTCACCGCCAAGCCAGCCCAGATAGAAGCCAACCAGCTGCCACATGGCATCGAGGCCCAGGCAGCCAGGCATTACCGGATCGCCAATAAAGTGGCAACCGAAGAACCACAGGTCCGGGTTGATATCGAGTTCTGCTTCTACGTAACCCTTATCAAAGTTGCCGCCGGTTTCGGTCATTTTCACGACACGGTCCATCATCAGCATATTTGGGGCTGGTAACTGCGGGCCTTTCGCGCCAAACAGTTCACCGCGACCAGAGGCAAGAAGGTCTTCTTTAGTATAGGATTCGCGTTTATCTACCATGTTCTCAGTAAGCCTTATTTTAGTGAAGGACGCAGGATAGCTAACACGTGTACGCTGAACAAGTCCGATCAGTTCGCACTAAACCAACTTAACCAGCGTAACGGCCACGGATAACGATGACGAGCATCCTGCTGTGTCGCCTGAGCTATACGTTCCTGAATGGTCTGCATCAGGGTTGTCTGGCCTTCGCCGTCCCAGACCAGGTTTGTCAGTAAGGGTAGTGCATCCTCAACCCCTTCGATGGCCCAGACAGTGAATTGTTCCTGCTCTACCGCATCCAGAATCGCCTGGCTCAGGCTCAAATGGCGAGCGTTAGGTGCCGGAATAATCACGCCCTGTTTGCCGTTTAAACCGCGCTGCTGGCAGATTGCGAAGAAGCCTTCGATTTTCTCATTCAGTCCTCCCACCGGTTGGGCACGGCCAAACTGATCCACAGACCCGGTAATCGCAATATTCTGGTTAATCGGCACGTCTGCAAGCGCGCTGATCACGGCGCACAGCTCTGCCATTGAGGCGCTGTCACCGTCGACTTCACTGTAGGACTGCTCAAAGGTCAACGAGGCAGAGAAGGGGATCTGCTGCTCGAGCTGAAGTTCAGACATCAGGAATGCCTGCATGATCATCATGCCTTTGGCATGAATGTTTCCGCCCAGTTCGGCCTTGCGTTCGATATCGGTAAATTCGCCGTCACCAATGTGTACGACACAGCTGATACGGGAAGGCTCACCAAAGGCGCGTGGGTGCCCGGGGAACTCGATGACGGACAAGGCATTGATTTGCCCGATACGTTCGCCTTCGGTCTCCACCAGAATCTGTTCAAGCAGAATTTCATCCTGCATACGGTCAGCAAGATAGCCTTCGCGCCATTCACGCTGGGCCAGCATCTGGCTCAGTTGCTCACCGTTGAACGTACCATTGCCGCTGATAACGCCCACTTCACGCAGCTGTTTGCCGATCCAGAGCGGACAGAGCGGCAGGGTTTCCTGATCGCCGGTGTAGCGTACGGCCTCTCGGATTAAGCCCGGCCACGCATCCTCGGCAGGTGAGGGCAGCGCGGAACGTTCCGCCACGGCCATAACCCACTGACACCACTGCGCCATGTCATCGGCATCTGCAATCTGAATATTGTCTTCAAATTCGCTGTAAACCGCCTGCTCCGCGAGTTCTGGCTCCATTTCCTGGAAGTCAGCCAGTGATTCACGGTCACCCGTCAGCACGACGGTCAGCGACAGCGGCATAGACGGAATGGAAACAGGCAGAGGACGTGAATCGTCGAAGCCTACCCAGTCAAAACGTTGCTGCGTCACCACCGTTTTCAGGCGCATCCACAGCAGCGGCTGCGCAAGCAGTGTGCGAAGGGAGATGAGCAATACGCCGCCATTCGCGCGGTGTACCAGCCCGGGTTGCAGTGAAACATCGCCATTGAACTGACGAAGGCAGCCGAACAACTGTTCTGCTTCCACCCAGTTGGCGGTGATCACCTCGCCTTTTGCAGCGAACAATCCATCTGTCTGCGTGGCAGGTTCGAATGTCACGTCGCGACCGGCAATATGATACTGACCACCAAAAACGGCATTCGTTTTTGGCTGCAACTGGCGCATGGCATCACCGAGAAGCGTCAGATACTCGGCTTCTTCCGGGGCTTTGAGCAGCATGAAAGGAGATGTAGCCCATGGGGATGACATCTGCTCCAGCGCGTAATGCAAACGCGGTTGTGTCTCGCTAAGTATGAATTTGTGTTCTTTTGTGAGGTCTGGCTGTGCAAACAGCTCCTGATAGCTCTCGGTATCCGGAACCAGGTCACGCCATGCAAGTTTCGTAATGGTCAAAGTTGATGTTTTTTAGTCAGAAGTAAAACCGTGGAGTATACCGTAAGCGGCGCACTCTGCCCAATCAGGATTCGGGTTTTCGTCATGCGGATCGCCTGCGACGTTTCACAGGATATGATTTCTTTTCAGCAGATTGCCAAAAAACTGATATTCTGAACAGAGTTACACGGTAACACTGAGATCGCAATGAAATATCAACAACTGGAAAACCTCGAAAGCGGCTGGAAATGGAAGTACCTGGTCAAAAAGCACCGTGAAGGGGAGCTGATCACCTGCTACATCGAAGCCAGCGCGGCACAAGAAGCTGTGGATATGTTGCTGACCCTCGAAAACGAACCGGTACAGGTCAACGGCTGGATTGAGAAACACATTAATCCGGCCTTGTTAAACCGGATGAAGCAAACTATCCGTGCTCGTCGTAAACGGCATTTCAATGCCGAGCATCAGCACACCCGTAAGAAATCCATCGACCTGGAATTCATGGTCTGGCAGCGTCTGGCCGGGCTTGCGCAACGGCGCGGGAAAACCCTGTCGGAAACGGTGGTGCAGCTGATTGAAGATGCCGAGCACAAAGAGAAGTATGCCAGCCAGATGTCGACGTTGAAAAACGATCTACAGGCACTGTTAGGTAAAAAATAAGCTTTTTACTTTTCTTCAGATAATAAAAAACCCCGCATGGCGGGGTTTTTTTATAAGACGATAACTTATGCCGCAGGCTGAGTTACAACGTCTTTGATACCTTTAACTTCGATCTCTACGCGACGATCTGGTGCCAGGCAGTCGATCAGTGCAGCGCGTGGTTTCACGTTGTCACAGGTAGAACCGGTAACTGGGTTAGATTCGCCCATACCACGTGGGGAGATCTTGTTAGCTGGGATACCTTTAGATACCAGGTAATCAACTACAGACTGAGCACGTTTCTCAGACAGACCCTGGTTGTAAGCGTCAGAACCGATACGGTCGGTGAAGCCCAGAACCACTACAGAACCGTCTTTAGGATCCAGGTTGCTCAGCTGGGTGTACAGCTGATCCAGTGCCTGCTGACCTTCTGGTTTCAGGGTAGCTTTGTTGAAGTTGAACAGAACGTCAGACTTCAGAGTGAAGTGCTTGGTCTGTACTTCTGGCGCTGGAGCCGGAGCTGGAGCTACGACTGGCGCATCTTCCTGCTGACCGAAACGGTAAGAAACACCAACGCTCAGCATGCCGTTGTCTGGACGAACACCAACGGTAGCACCGTCACCGATGTTGTTAACCCACTGGTATTCCAGACGGGTAGCGATGTCACGGGTCATTGCCCACTCAACGCCACCAGCGAATACTGGGGAAACACCAGTGTCGTGGTCGTCACCAGCGATGCTGTTGCTGGAGTCTGCACGCCATACCATGCCGCCCAGACGGGTGTACACGTCCAGATCGTCAGTTACTGGGTAACCCAGTTTAGCGGTCAGCTGTACGCCTTGAGCTTTGAAAGCGCCATTTACGTTGTCGCCTTTGTAAGGCATACGACCTAACCAGTCGTAACCCATTTCAAAGCCAACATACGGGTTAACCTGATAGCCACCGAACGCACCTGCACCCAGCTGGCTCTCGTGAGTAGGGCCATCGTTGTTCAGGCTGCTGTTGTACCAACCGGTGTCATGGAACTGAGACCAGCCCAGTTTACCACCTGCATACCAGGTATTATCTTTCGGAGCGGCCTGCGCTACGGTAGCGAAGCCAGCCAGTGCCACTGCAATCGCGATAGCTGTCTTTTTCATTTTTTGCGCCTCGTTATCATCCAAAATTTGCCATGAATATCTCCATCGGAGGAATCACGGTTAAATCCTTCACCGGGGGGCGTGGTCAAATATAAACCTACCGATATCTTCGGCTTAGGCCGAGCACCCCTGGCGATGTAAAGTCTACAACGTAGCTGAAAACTTACAAGTGTGAAGTCCGTCAGGCATATGAAAAAAAAAGTTCCGTATACCTAATATTTAACAATTTTTGAACGAATTTTGTGCAGTAAAATTAACGAGAACCGCGTCAGACAAGCCTTGCCGCAGTTTTGGCGCGTTGAACTTTTTTTGCATACTGCGGTCGAAAAAAATTCCAGGAAAACTCTTAAAATGACTCAATGGTACACATTTGAGTGAATTTTTAGCCCGGGATGTTGTCCTCTGCGATAGGAATCTCCACGAACTGGCCGCATGATGAAACCCATCGCGTTACCTTCTTCAGCCGCTTCAGTCAGACGCAAATGTTCCTCTTGCGACAGATCCTCAGGCAACCACCCAATCACGACGCTATAGTTCCCGGTACGTAATGCCCGGACCATCGACTCGACCGTATCGCAAGGGGAGAGTTGATTAATCTGCATCACCTTCGCTAACGGCAGCCCAGCCGACTGAACCCATTCGCGACTTAATTTTTGCTGTGGCGTCAGCCAGAGCTGCCAGCGAGACTGTTGCCCGAGCTGCTGCAAAAGCGGCAGGAGTAAGAGTTGTGTCAACAGCGGCTGGTCTTCACGGTAAACCACTTCACTGATAAGCCCTGTCGATTCACGCCCGATAGAATTCTGCGCAGCATTGCCTGCGGCAGAAGTAGAAGGTGTTAAGTGATTTGCATAGCCTGAAGTGTACATATTCATTCCAGCCCTGTGGTTACTGTATGGATATACAGTAACCCCTGTATGCATAAAGATCAACCTCATTTTCGGAAAGCGACTCGCAAATTTCATCCATTCCTGGTGAACCTGAAAAAATCATCTTGCCCAACGGCAATAAGTTGCCTATTTTCCTGCTAACGGATCCGTTAGTAAGAAATATCGTTGTTACTGTATGATTTTTAATGGAATTATCATGAAAAAGATATCTTATGATCGGATTTATCAATCTCAAGAATACCTCTCTCCGCTGGGCGAAATTCATCATCGCGCCCTGTTTGGCGGTTATACCCTGGCCGTGGATGAAGCGGTGTTCGCGATGGTGTCTGACGGTGAGCTTTACCTTCGCGCCTGTGAGCAAAGTGCAAAATACTGTGTAAAAAACGCCTCTTCTTTTCTGACCCTGATGAAACGAGGACGTCCTGTGCTGCTTAATTACTACCGTGTGGATGAAGGTCTGTGGCAAAACAGGGAAAAACTGCTTCAGCTCTCCTCGTTTGCGCTCGATGCCGCCAGGAAAGAGCGCTACCAGCGCCATCAGCGTAACCGGCTTAAAGATCTGCCGAACCTGACCTTTCAGATTGAGGTCCTGCTTATGGAGGCGGGCATTACTAATGAAGAGACGCTACGACAGTTGGGGGCGAAGACGAGCTGGCTGAAAATGCGCTCTAAGAATAAAGCGCTGAGTATCCGGGTATTGTTCGCGCTTGAAGGCGCGATTGAAGGGTTACATGAAGCGGCACTCCCGGCGGATATTCGCCGGGAGCTTACGGAGTGGTTTAATGCGCTGCCTGAGTCGCAGGGCCATCATTCCGCCAGGTAGCGATCTGCTGTCGCAGCCGACAAATTTCCGGCAGCAAAGCGATAAGCAGGCCAATTTGCTGAAGGACCAGCGGAGCTTTGTTGTCGGTGCCTGGATCAAGGTGTGCGATACGTTGCACCAGTTCATCCAGTGCCTGGTGAACCCGTGGCTCATCCGCAGGTTGATGATGAAGCGCATCATCAACGTAGCAAACGGCATCGTCCAGCAGTGCCAGGATGCCCGGATTCGTCAGTTTCTCTCGGTGGGCGCCAAGGGTAGAGATATAGCTGGTGAACGTGTGGTTCAGACACAGCAGGCGGAAGGCTGTCTCCCGGATTTCTGCCGTGGCGCGCGGCTCAGTTGACATATTCGAGACAACGGAAGCCAGCTCTGCATCAGTGTTATGCGCATCGCGACGGGCAATCCGATAGGCCAGACGGTTATCGCGACCTTGATGGTATTGCTCAAGAATAGCGTCCAGATAGCGGCAGTTGGCGTTCATTGCTCTGTCGGACACGCGCGGTAAATTTCGGAAACGCCAGTCCGGCCAGATAAAGCTCACCGCCGCCCAGGCGATGGCGCAGCCGATCAGCGTGTCGATCACACGGGGGAGGGCCACTTCAAAGCCTTCACCCAGCAGATTGAAGCAGAGCAGCACAAGCAGCGTGATGAACATTGTGGCGTGAGCGTACTGCACATTGCGGAAGGCGAAGAACAGTACCCCGGTAATCACAATCAGGATCAGTTGCCCTTCTACTGAGGGTACAAAATAGAGCACCGGCAGCCCGATGGCGACCCCGACTAACGTCCCGACAATACGCAGCGCGAGTCGATGGCGGGTAGCGTTATAGTTCGGCTGGCAGACGAACAGGCTGGTCAGCAGGATCCAGTAGCCGTGGTGCAATCCTGTTATCTGGATAAACGCGTAGCCAACGCACAGTACCAACGACATCCTTACCGCATGGCGAAAGAGGGCGGATTCCGGCGTAAAATGACGGCTCAGGCGCAGCCATATATCGCTGAAACCGTTGAGACTGTCGTCGGCAAGCTGGTTGTCAGCGTCATTGCCCGGCATCGCCATCGCCTGTTCAGACTCAATGGTGGCGAGCTGAGCATCGATGGCTCTCAGGTTGTTGAGCAGGAATCCCAGGGCTTTGAACTGTTCCGGCGAAGTTCCACTGGCCTGAACGCGATCGAGCGCCGCATCCAGGTGGCTGAATGCGCGTTCAAAGCGAGGATCGTGCTGATAGGGCGTGCGCAGCAGTATTGAGCGCGCAAGTTGCTGGCAGGCCTGAGACTGCATCGACAGCAGACGCTGGAAACGGAACATCACGTCGCTGTAGCGGAATTTCTCGCGCAGGTCAGCGTATTGCACATGCGAGGAGCTGGCGCGCTCGTGAATATCCTGGGCAACAAAGTAGTAGTGCAGGGTGCGCCGGGTACCGCGCTGACCGCGATCGCCGCGCAGACGGGTGAGCAGAGACGCTTTGGTCTGATTCAGCGTGGCGACCAGTTGGCCATTTGCCAGCGCCAGATCGTACAGGGGCGCCTGGCTGTCCTCTTCGATATCCGGATCAAACAGCCGGGATTTCAGCTCAAGATAGTGGGCCAGCCGTTCGTAACTGCGGGCAATGTTGTCCTGTAAGGCACGAACCGGAAAAATAAGATGCCCGGTTAAGGTCAGCAGGTTATACCAGATAGCGCCCAATAGCAGCAGGACCGGTTGCTGATACCACTGATCGTAAAGAGAGACGCCCAGCATGGTGTAAATGGCAATCAGCAGGGCGCCAAACGCGATAGTGGCGTAGCGTTGCCCGAGGCCGCCGAGCAAAATGAAGCCGCTGGTGGACACCGTCAGCCCTAAGGCAAACAGCCAGGGCCACGGGAAAAGCAGCTCAACGGAGGCGGAAGCAATAAAGAAGCAGACCAGCGTGATGACCAGATTACGCAAACGACCGGCCAGGCGGTCGTCGAGATCCGCCAGCGCGCCGGCCACCACCCCAAGCGTGAGGGGGATGGTGAGCTTCACATCATTCAGCCACCACGGCAGAGCGACGGTGCCGCAGAGGGCGATAAATATCCTGACGTTATACAGCCAGTTACTGTTCCATGTATAGCGACGAAGCAGGGGGCTTAGCATGAGAGCGGCCAGTCCTTATTACTGAAAACGACGACGGGCATTGGCTTCACGCGCGGCTTGCGCGACTTCGACCGGAACAACTCGGCGTCCTACCGGCCACAGGGCGATGGTGGCAATTTTGAAATTAGCGAGGCCAACCGGAATGCCAATAATCGTAATGCACTGGGCGATACCGGCGAAGATATGCATCAGACACAGCCACCAGCCAAAGAAGATTAGCCATAAAATATTCAGCAGCGTGCCGCCGGTATTCATCAGAGCATTTTTTCTTTCCGGCTCCAGTTCATCCACGTGCACGGCTTCATTTCCATAAGGAACGAGGGACAGTTTGGTGATTTCCCAGCAGGAGCGCGTCAGCGGAAGGGTGAAGATAAGCACGATGCTCACCAGGGTGGCAAAAAGCCAGGAAAGGGTGGTGGCAAAACCGCCAAGGACAAAATTCAACACATTCAGAACGGTACGCATAAACCCTCATTTCCTTCGATATGATTAACGCCCGGTGATTGTAACGTTTTTTTGGGCTGGAGCACCTTAAAACTGGCAGTTAAACTGTCTGACAAATTATGACCTCGTGGATCCGGCAGGATATGGAACTGAAAGCAACTTCAATGGGCAAACGCCTGGCGCAGCACCCTTACGACAAGGTTGTGCTTCTTAATGCGGGAGTGAAAGTCTCCGGTGAACGCCACGAATACCTTATTCCGTTTAATCAGCTACTGGCCATTCACTGTAAACGAGGGCTGGTATGGGGGGAGCTGGAGTTCGTTCTACCGGCAGAGAAAGTGGTGCGACTCCACGGGACCGAGTGGGCGGAAACCCAACGCTTCCACCATCATCTGAACATGCGCTGGCACCAGTGGAGCCAGGAGATGAGCGTGATTGCCGCACAGGTGCTGCATCAGGTGCTGGACGATATCGCGCTAAGCAATACGCAGCAGAAGTGGCTGACGCGCCAGCAAACCGCCGGGCTTCAGCAAAAAATCACCCAGGCGCTGACGGCATTGCCTTTACCGGTGGCGCGGCTTGAGGAATTTGATAACTGTCGCGATGCGTGGCGGAAGTGTCAGGCCTGGCTTAGCGATATCGAGAAAAGCCGTCTGGCGCATAACCAGGCCTGGACTGAGGCGATGCTTACGCAATATGCCGATTTCTTCAGTACGGTGGAATCATCGCCTCTCAATCCTGCCCAGGCGCGCGCAGTGGTGAATGGCGAGCACTCTTTACTGGTGCTGGCAGGCGCAGGGAGCGGCAAAACGTCGGTGCTGGTGGCGCGCGCGGGCTGGCTTCTGACAACGGGCGAGGCAGTTGCCGACCAGATTTTGCTGCTGGCTTTTGGTCGCAAGGCGGCGCAGGAGATGGATGAGCGCATTCAGGCGCGTTTGCATACCCAGGATATCTCGGCGCGCACGTTCCACTCCCTCGCTTTACACATTATTCAACAGGGCAGCAAAAAAGTCCCTGTTGTCAGCAAGCTGGAGAATGATGCTCAGGCTCGCCAGGCGCTGTTTATCAAGGCATGGCGTCAGCAGTGCAGTGAAAAAAAGGCGCAGGCGAAAGGTTGGCGTCAGTGGCTTGAAGAGGAACTCAACTGGGAGGTGCCGGAGGGCAGCTTCTGGCAGGATGAAAAGCTGGCGCGCCGGCTGGGCTCTCGTCTCGACCGGTGGGTAAGCCTGATGCGCATGCACGGCGGCTCTCAGGCGGAGATGATAGAAAGCGCACCGGAAGCGATCCGCGCCGTGTTTTCTAAGCGGGTAAAGCTAATGGCGCCGATGCTGAAAGCGTGGAAAACCGCGCTGAAAGACGAAAACGCGGTCGATTTTTCCGGGCTAATCCATCAGGCCATTATCATTCTGGAGAAAGGGCGCTTCGTCAGTCCGTGGAAACACATTCTGGTGGATGAGTTTCAGGATATTTCGCCGCAGCGCGCTGCGCTGCTTTCGGCGCTGCGGGCGCAGAATAAACATACGTCGCTGTTTGCCGTGGGCGATGACTGGCAGGCTATCTACCGCTTCAGCGGGGCGCAACTTTCCCTCACGACGGCCTTCCATCACTATTTTGGGGAAGGCGATCGCAGCGATCTGGACACCACCTACCGCTTCAACTCGCGGATTGGTGAAATTGCCAACCGTTTTATTCAGCAGAACCCGTATCAGCTGTCGAAGCCGCTTAACAGCCTGACGTCGGGGGATAAAAAGGCCGTCACGCTGCTGGCGGACGATCAGCTGGAACCGCTGCTGGATAAACTGA